>NZ_QAIM01000031.1:0-4944 GCF_003061035.1 Acidovorax sp. HMWF018 | reverse complement strand
CCGGCCGAGCGCTGGGACACGTTGGCGTTCACCGCCACTTCGCGGGTCAGGTCGCGGCGGTTGATTTGGTTGGCGCCGGTGGATTCGGTGACACTGGCGACCTGGTTCAGGCGCACGATGCGGGTCGTGCCGTCGGTGGCGGCCAGGGCAAAGGGCAGGCGCTCCAGGTCGGCCGGGGTGGTGCGCGCCTCGGGGGCCAGGCGCACATTCACGTCATAGGTCTGGTCGTCGGGCGCACGCCAGTTGCCCACCGTGGTGCCTGCCACCAGCGTGCGCAGCGAGGCCGCCATGGGCGCCACCGACAGGCCCAGGTCCGACGCCACTTCACGCTTCACATCCAGCGCAATCACGGGCTTGTCAGGCTTGGCGCTGGTGTCCAGGTCCACGAGGCCGGGGATGCCGCGGATCTTCTCGGTGACGATTTTGGTCAGGCGCTCCAGTTCGCGCAGGTCGGGCCCCTGCAGCGAGAACTCCACCTGCTTCTGGCCGCCCACCGCGTCCAGCAGGCCCACATGGGTCACGGTGATGCCGGGCACGGTCTTGAGGCGCTCGCGCAGCACGTCGGACATCTGGTCCACGCTACGGCTGCGGTCCTTGCGGTCTACCAGCCGCACGTAGATGCTGGCGTACATCTTGCCTTGTGCGTTGCCGGTGTTGATGGTGGCCAGTGTGTAGCGCACTTCGGGCATCTCGCGCAGGATGCCTTCCACTTGCCTGGCCTTGGCCTCGGTGGCCTCGAGCGACGAACCCACAGGGGTGTAGAAATTGAGGGAGGTCTCTGAAAAATCGGCCTTGGGCACAAACTCGGTGCCCAGCAGCGGCACCATGACCACGCTCAGCACGAACACCGCCAGGGCGATGACCATGGTGGCCAGCTTGTGCACCAGCGACCACCGCAGGATGTGCTGATAGCCCTCTGCCAGCGCATCGGTGGCGCGGTCAAACCAGCCGGTGACGCGGCCAATGGTCTTGTCGTAGAAGGTGACGGGCGCCGTCTTTTGGCCGTGCGCATGAATGCTCGGGTCGTGCCAGATGCTCGACAGCATCGGGTCGAGCGTGAAGCTCACAAACATCGAAATCATCACCGCCGCGACGATGGTGATGCCGAACTCGTGGAAGAACTTGCCGATGATGCCGCCCATGAAGCCGATGGGCATGAACACTGCCACGATGGACAGCGTGGTGGCCAGCACCGCCAGGCCGATCTCCTGCGTGCCGTCCATGGCGGCCGCGTAGGCGCCTTTGCCCATCTGCACGTGGCGCACGATGTTCTCGCGCACCACGATGGCGTCGTCGATCAGCAGCCCCACGCACAGGCTCAGCGCCATGAGCGTGATCATGTTGATGGTGAAGCCAAACATGTTCATGAACAGGAACGTGCCGATCAGCGCGATGGGCAGCGTCAACCCGGTGATCACGGTGGAGCGCCAGGAGTTCAGGAACAGAAAGACGATGAGCACCGTGAGGATGGCCCCCTCGATCAGCGTCTGGCGCACGTTGTTGACCGCCACGCGGATCGGGCGGGCGCTATCGCCAATGGTTTCGAGCCGCACCCCGGGTGGCAGCTGGTTCTTCAGTTCCACCACGGCGGCGTTCAGGCCATCGACCACCTCAATGGTGTTCTCGCCCTGCGACTTTTGCACCGACAGCAGCAGCGTGCGCTGGCCGTTGTAGAGCGCCAGGCTTTCCACTTCCTGCGCGCCGTCGTTGACGCGGGCCACCTGGTCCAGGCGCACCGGCGCCCCGTTCTTGCGGGCCACGATGATCTTGCCGAAATCCTCGGGCCGCTCCATGCGTGCGTCGATCTGCACCACGCGCTCCTGCGCCAGCGAGCGGATTGCACCCACTGGAAGGTCCTGGTTCTCGTTGCGCACGGCATTGGCCACCTGGTCGGGTGTCACGCCAAAGGCTTCCAGGGCCTGCGGGTTGAGGTAGATGTTGATTTCGCGCTTGGTCGCTCCCACCAGGTTCACCGCGCCCACGCCGCGCACGTTTTCCAGGCGCTTCTTCAGGATCTGCTCGGCCCAGGTGGTCAGTTCCACCGCGCTGCGACCCGATTTTTCGTCGGGCAACACGGCCAGCGACCATACGGCGCGGCTGGCGGGGTCAAAGCGCAGCACGCGTGGCTCCTTGACCTCGGTGCGCAGCAAGGGACGCACGGTGGCGACCTTTTCACGCACATCCTCGGCGGCCTTGCGGCCGTCGATGTGGAGCTGGAACTCGATGATGACAACCGCCGTGCCCTCATAGCTGCGCGAGGTGAGGGCGTTGATGCCCGCAATCGAGTTGACACCTTCCTCGATCTTCTTAGTGACCTCGCTCTCGACGATTTCAGGCGACGCGCCGGGGTAGTCCACGGTGACCACCACCACCGGGAAGTCGATGTTGGGAAACTGATCGACCTTGAGGCGCTGGTACGAGAACAGGCCCAGCACGACGATGGCGAGCATCACCATCGTGGCGAACACGGGGTTTTTAAGACTGACTTTGGTGAACCACATGGCGCGTCAGCTGGTCAAGGCGCAGTGCGCGAGGCGGGAGCGGCTTGTGGCGCAGCAGTTGCCGCCACCACGGGCGTGCCCTCGCGCAGCGAACCCATGCGGCCCGCAATGACCGTCGTGCCCACGGGTACGCCGTCCACCGCGACCAGGGTCTGCCCATTGACCACGGCGCGCGCTCCCGTCTGTACCGGCACATAGGCGACGCGGCCCTCCTTGATCGTCTGGAGGTAGGGTGCCGGTTTGTCGGTGCGCACGGCATCCAATGGAACGGTCAGTACCTGCGCACTGCCCGTGGCCAGAAGGCCTTGCACAAACAGGCCCTGGCGCAGGCTGGCGTTGTGGGGTGCCTGGTCCACCCGCAAATAGACTGGCACGGTGCGGCTGCCCGCCTGGGCGCTGGGGTTGATGCGCACGACGGTGGCTTGTACCGGCGCCGAGGTGCCTTCGACCGTGAGCTGGGCCTTCTGACCCACGCGCACGCCGACGGAGTCAGCCGGGGTGAGCAGGGCTTCGAGTTCCAGGCGGGAGAGGTCCACCACTTCGATGATGCGGGCGTCGATGGGCACCCGCTCTCCCGGCTGGGCCAGCCGCTGCGCCACCAGGCCGCTGATGGGGCTTTTGAGGACGGTGTCTTCCAGCGCCTTGCGGGCGACATCGGCGGCCGATACGGCGGCCTGGTAGCTGGATTGGGCCGCTTCCAGGCTGGCCTGCGAGGTGACCAGCGCCGTGGCAGAGATAAAGCCCTGGTCTACCAGTGCACGGTTGTTGTTGTACTGCCGCTGGTTGATGTCCACCTGCGATTTGGCTGCATCGGCCTGTTGCTGGGCCTGGCGCAGGCGTGCACGGGCTTCGGTCGGGTCGATGCGGGCCACTTCCTGTCCCGCCTTGACGCTGTCGCCCTCGCGCAAAGTCAGGCCCTGCAGCTCGCCGGCCACGCGTGCCTTGACCATGGCCGAGTCCACGGCACGCAACGAGCCTGATACCGGTACCCCCAGCGATAGTTGGGACGATTGCACGCTGATCACTTCGTCGGCCGCCAGCTGCAGCGGTGCCTCGGCCCGTTGTGTGGACGCCTCGGCCAAAGCCTTTTGCTGCGCCTGCCGCGCCGCCATGGCACGCCAGACACCGCCACCGAGCAGCACGACAACGACGGCCGCAGCCATCCAGGGAATCCAGCGTTTCATGGTCAGGGTGTGCGCGAGCGCGTGAAAGAAGGGGGAGGGGACGGCTTGTCAGACGGCAATGTGCCTGCTGCGCCGGAAGCTGCAGGCGCCTCCGAGCGCACACACAGGCCGTGCAGGATGTTGTCGATCTGCGTCTCGATGTATTGCTCAGGTGTCAGCTCTTGGGCATCAGGCACGCAGGCGCCCACTGAGTGCTTCCACATCATGAGGAAGATCATGGGGGCCAGCACCAGGTACACGGCGTAGTCGAGGTTCACGGGGCGGAATTCGCCCCGCGCAATGCCACGCTCCAGGATGCGGCGAATCAGCGCCTGGCCGGGCAGGATGACTTCGTGCTGGTAAAACTGCGCAATCTCGGGGAAGTTCTGCGCCTCGCTGAGCATGAGCTTGGTAATGCCTGAGGCCTTCGTGCACCCGATGCGTTCCCACCAGACCTGGTAGCAATAGCGCAGGACCTCGCTGGTGGTTCCCACAAAGGTCTCCAGCTCACTGTTCCACTCGGCGAAGCGGCCGGCTATGTTTTCGCGCACCACCGCCTTGAAGAGCTCTTCCTTGCTGGGGAAGTACAGAAACAGCGTGCCCTTGGATACCCCTGCGCGCGCCGCCACCTCATCCACCCGTGTGGCGGCAAACCCTTTCTCGACAAACAGGTCGAGGGCAGCCTCCAGCAGCTCTCCCGGGCGGGCTTCCTTGCGGCGCTCGCGTTTGGTGCTGGTCGTGGCAGAGGAGGGTGGGGGGGGAGTGGTCAAACCGGCTATTTTTAATGACTGACTGGTTAGTAATGTAGCCAGTGCCTGTGGGCGCGTCAATGCGGCCTTGTCACAAGCTGCCAAAAAGGCGCGCCGTTTCGCATTGCTGCGGTGCACATCTCTCCTTGCTGGCACGGTGGTTGCGTGCACTCGGTGCAGTGCACCGGTGCCGTAAATGTCTGCAGCGAGACAAATTTCGCTCCTAAATGTCTTATTGACAGGACATTAGAACTATTCCTAATATGGCCTCCATGCCGTCCAACAATCTGCCGCTCCCCAAGTACCACCAGATCTATCTGGTGCTGCGCGAGCAGTTGCAAGAGGGGCGGTTTGCCGATGGTCTGCCGGGCGAACTGGCGCTGATGCGGCAGTTCGCGGTGGCGCGTGTCACGGTGCGCCGCGCGTTGGAGCTGCTGGAAGGCGAGGGCATGATCTCCCGCGAGCCCGGCCGGGGCACCCGCCCTTTGGCTCCCGCCCCAGCCACCGCCAACGGCGCGGGCGGCGAGGGCG
>NZ_QAIM01000310.1:0-1442 GCF_003061035.1 Acidovorax sp. HMWF018 | reverse complement strand
GAGGCAGCGATCAGGGAAAGAGTGCGTTTCATGTTTACCTTGCGTTGTGAATGGGGAAAGAATGCGATCAGTGGCCGCTGTGCGAAGACGGCTTTTTGACCTTGACGACAGTGTCCGAACTGGACTTCTCTTTGCGGGGCATGGATTGGCCGCCCTCGGCCTTGAAGCGGGCAGGCTCCGCCATCGGGCCGGTGTACTCGTACGCCACCGTGCCCTCTGGGTTCTTGTACCAACCCGGATTTTTGTAGTCGCCCGGTTTCTGGTCGCGGCGTACTTTGACGACGCTGAACATCCCGCCCATTTCGACCGACCCGAACGGGCCTTCCCCGGTCATCATGGGAATGGTGTTGTCCGGGATGGGCATCTCCATCTCGGTCATGTCCGCCATGCCCCGTTCGCCCATGACCATGTAGTCGGGGATCAGGTTGTTGATCTTCTTGGCCACGCCCCGGTGGTCTACGCCAATCATGGTGGGAATGTCGTGACCCATTGCATTCATGGTGTGGTGGCTCTTGTGGCAGTGGAATGCCCAGTCACCTTCTTCGTCCGCGAGGAACTCGATCTGGCGCATCTGGCCCACGGCCACGTCGGTGGTCACTTCATAGAGACGGGTGCTCTTGGGTGTAGGACCACCATCCGTGCCCGTCACCAAAAACTCGTGACCGTGCAAGTGCATGGGGTGGTTGGTCATGGTGAGATTGCCGATGCGAATACGCACCTTGTCATTGAGCCGGACGTTCAAGGAGTCGATGCCAGGAAAGATGCGGCTGTTCCAAGTCCATAAATTGAAATTCAGCATTTCCGCGACCTTCGGCGTAGCGGCCCCGGGCTCAATGTCGTAGGCACTGAGCAGGAAGCAAAAGTCTCGATTCACTTCATCAATCAGCGGATGCTTGGTCTTTGGATGCGTGATCCAAAAGCCCATCATGCCCATGGCCATCTGGGTCATCTCATCGGCGTGCGGGTGGTACATGAAGGTACCTGGACGGCGCGCCACGAATTCGTAGACGAAGGTCTTGCCCGACTGGATTGCGGGCTGGTTCAATCCCGCCACACCGTCCATGCCATTGGGCAAACGCTGTCCATGCCAGTGGATGCTGGTGTGCTCGGGCAGCTTGTTGGTCACAAAAATGCGAACGCGGTCGCCTTCCACCACTTCAATGGTGGGACCAGGACTCTGGCCGTTGTATCCCCACAGGTGGGCCTTGAAGCCAGGGGCCATTTCGCGCACAACGGGTTCTGCCACCAGGTGGAACTCCTTGACCCCCTGGTTCATGCGCCAGGGCAGCGTCCAGCCGTTGAGCGTGACCACCGGGTTGTAGGGGCGCCCGGAGTTGGGCACCAGCGGCGCCATGGTGTCTGCGCTTGTCTGGTACACGGGTTCTGGCAGTGCGGCCATTGCCACGCGGCTCACACTCGCTGCGGCCACGGCCCCTCCGGCA
>NZ_QAIM01000309.1:0-3275 GCF_003061035.1 Acidovorax sp. HMWF018 | reverse complement strand
CTGGTCATGCTTGAGCCAGCAGAGGAATTTGCACTTCTCGAAATCGCCGAGCTTGGAGTGCGACCAGCTTGAAATAGTCATAGAGTCTTCTTCTTAGGTTGCCTTGGGCGTTTGTTTTGGGCTTGTTCGGCCGGCGTCGCCCACCGACAATTGCCTGGCTCGTAATCGCCATTCACATCTTTACGATCGAGCGTTTTCCCTTGTGGGCGAGGGCCCATATCAGACAAAAAGTTAGCGGCGGTAAACCACCGCTCGCACACCTTGATTCCTCGGCCGCCGTAGTTGTGCCACTCTTTATTTTTGGGGTTTGTGCATCGCTGAAGCATTGCCGCCCAACTCCGGTATTCCGACCCATACGCCCGCCCGTGTTTTGTTGAACGGGTAGTAACTGTGTCGATGTCAAGGCAGCCGCACGACTTTGTGTTTCCGTTGCGTAGGTGCTGCGCCCGAACAGTTACCAGTGCGCCGCAGTCACACAAAGCTCGCCACATGGTGTGGCCTCCGTGATTGGCGGCACGGTGCAACGCAGTTAGCCGAGTAAAGGTCTGCCCAGTCAGATCGTTGAATGAACCCATCGTAATCTCAGTTAGATAAACGATTTGATCATACCTCGATTCGTATCGTTTCGCCAAAAGGTGCGACCACGTCGGTAGTCATGCACCAGAGCCACGGAACGTTCTGTTGCTCAGGAAACGGACCGTAGCCGTCCGTCAAGTAGACAACGCATTCAGGAGAGAGGTTCTTCTCCTGTACGTATGCAGCTACGGGTCGGAAATCTGTACCGCCTCCGCCATGCGGCTTGAACTGCATGTCGTCGTAGGGCGTAAACACGTCGACGTGATTCACCTCGGCGTCGCAGTACACAACGTGGATTTCGCTGGGCTTGACGGCTGCTGCCAAGGCACGGATCTCGGCACCGAAAGCGGTCAGCGTGGGGCCGTCGATAGAGCCGGATGTGTCGATGCCGACGACGACGGGGCCCATGTTTTCGCTGTACAGGCCGGGCAAGTACATGCCAGCACTGAGGTAGCGGCGGTTAGGGCGCGACCAGGCATAGTCGTCTTTGCAGATTTGTGTGACGAACTGGCGCAGCTGCGCACGCCAGTCGACCTGGGGCTTGGTGACGTCTTCGACGAAGCGGTCCAGAGAAGCGGGGAGCTTGCCCTGAGCTTTGGCTGTAGCGGCGGCCTGGAGTGTGGCGACCTTCCACTCGACGGCGTCGGTTTCGGCGCTGCCTGGCGTGCCCTCCATGATCTCGTCGAGCGGGCCTCCGCCACCCGCGGCGCTCAGTTTCTCGGGGAGCAGGGGATAGATCTGCTCCGCGGTCATGTCGCGGTACTTGTTGTCGAGCAGCCAGCCGTCGCCGATCTCGAAGCCAGAGTCTTTCAAGACCAGGTTGGCGGCGAAGTCGATGGCGTAGTTCCAGCGCAGAGGCTCACGCGAGCCGCGGCGACTGATGTGCGCCAGGACGCAATGCATGACCTCGTGGGCCATGGCACTTTGGCACAGCCGGTCAGACAGGCCGAGGACGAACTGGGGGTTGTAGAACACGCTCTTGCCATCGACCGCGAGAGTCGGGATGTCAGAGCGCTCGACCAGGGCCAGCCGCAGCGCCAGCATGCCGAAGAAGGGCTGGCCCATGATGAGCTTGGAGCGCGCGGCGGTGAGCTTGCGGGCGGCTTGGGCGTTGGGAGGTGTGGTCATGGTTGTATGAGAATTGCAGCCGCTATGGCGGCGTGGAGCGATCTGAATGGGCCGGCGATGGGATACGACGTGATGCCGTACTTGCTGCCAGTTCTGTCATCTAGCGTTATCGCCACGAAGAACCCAGGCACGAACGGGTATTGGCAGACCCAGTAGTCGATGGGGTAGCCCAAGTCATCGCGCCACCACGTCACTTCGTCTTCGTAGTGATGCATAACCCACCCGTCGGGCAGCTGGGTTGTCATGGCCTTACCCCACCAGTGCGGTCCAGCTGACAGGAAACAAAGGACGGGCGATGGCTTCGATCTGCTCAGCCAGCTCGTTGGCGGCTTTCTGGGCGTGGCTGTCCAGGCGCTGGTTGCACACGCGGCTCCAGAAGAGCAGCGAGCCGGTCCAGGTCACAGTGGTCATGGTGTTCAGGGGAAGATGGATACGGGCTTCTTCTGGGGCCATACCACAGGCAACCGCCTGCATGTAGAAAGCCAGGGCGTTCTTGGTGTGCTCACGAGCTGCTTGACCCCACATCTCGCTCTCTGGATGTAGACCGTCGCTACCCTGCTTGATGTCGTCGGGGCGCCCGTGGTACTGGGTCGGGAACCAGAACTCGGGCTCCGACGACATGTAGCGGCGCGACTCCTCAGACCACACGCCGCCGACCTGATGCTTCACGAATTGGCGTGCCAGGAAGATCGGCAGCTTCATGCGAATCTGCATGTGAGGGTGGGCGAAAGGAGCCCAATGCTGGGCGGACTTCTTGTAGTGCAGCAGGATGTCGGTCAGCTCATCCTTATCCTTGCTAGAAATGATTTCCTCGAGCAGCGCATTCCAGTCCTTGGTGCGAAAGCCCGTGGCCAGGAATCGGATCAAGTTGGCGTCGGCTTGACTGAGGTTGACTGGCCGTGTACGCCCCTCGATAAAGCGCTGCTGATATACGACGCCTGGGTAGTCGGCGGGCGCGCCGCTAGGTAGCCAATCGCTTTCTTTGCCAAATGAGGTGCGTGCGGCGTTCACGACCGTCAGGTCGGAGCCCATGTGGTCTTTGTACTGGGCAAAAATCTGTGCAGTTTTCATCCGACTTCCTTCAGGTATTCAATGAGTTTTGCCTCAGCCTTCTTGATGGCTGGGTCGAGGTGCATGTTCTTGCGCGACAGACCGTTGCGCCATTTCGCTTCGACGCGTGCGCGGCTCACGCGCGCCATCTGCCGCGCGAGCCGCATGATTTCGTTCTGTTGCCCTCGGGTCAGCATTCCGGGATGCGCTCCAGAATTTCTTTGGCAGATATGGCCACTCGTGCTTGTGTCACGGGTGAGCTGCGCAGCTGGGTCACGGGCACGAGCAGGCGGTTCTCGATGTCGGCACGCACGGCGTTGATGTCCGGGTCGTCGGTGATGTTCAGGCCGCCCAGGACGTTGACCAGGTCGCGGGCGTTGTCGATCAGCGAGTCGCGGATGATGGGCTTCTCCTTGCTGCACTGGTCAGCAATGCGGCCCACCACTTCGCGCATGCGCGTCCAGCAGTCGCTCACCATCTTGGCCTGGCGCTCGGCCACGGCCTTGGTGATCTGTGCGCGG
>NZ_QAIM01000308.1:0-3079 GCF_003061035.1 Acidovorax sp. HMWF018 | reverse complement strand
CAAGGTGCATGGACCGGGGGCGTGGGGGCGTTGATCTGGTTGTATGCAGGCACCTGCATAGGGTGCCCGGGCCGCCGCAGTGTCGGCCACGGGCGCCTGCGGCGTCAAATTGCCGATGCACATGGGTCGATCACAAAAACAAATGAAACGGCCGTTTTTGCAGCTGCCCATGAATCAACCACCGCAACCCGTGCGGTCAGTGCTCAATCGGCGACCAGAAGCCCACTGTGTGCGGCGGCGTGCTGCAGCCAGTCGGGGTCCTGCGCCAGTGCCAGCGCTGCATCGAGGGCGCGGGTGGGCTGCACCTGGCGGTGCGACATGAATCCGATGGGGGTCGTCAGCACCGGGCCCTTGAGCGGCAGGGCCTCCAGCCCCTCATGGCCGCGCACGGCATCCACCAACGCACCGGGCAGCACGCTGCACAGGTTGCCCGCCACCACGGAGAGGGCCAGGGTCAGCACCGAATCGGTCTCCATGGCCGGCAGCACCGTGGCGCCCGCACTGCGAAAAGCGCCGTCGACCAGGCTGCGGTTGTGCATCTCGGGCGTGAGCAGGCACAGCGGCTGGGCGGCCGCCTCGGCCCAGCCGATGGGCTGGCCGATCTGCAGGCCGCGGCCTTGGAGGCTGTCGGCCCGGCGCAGCAGAAAGTAGTGCTCCACGTACTGCGGCCAAGCCCGCAGCTGGCCGCCGCGTGCCGGCATGCGCTCGGAGTAGCCCAGCGCAAGGTCGAGAGAAATGCTCTCCAGCCCCGCTTCGATGGCCTGCGAACTCATCGACAGTGCCACCGGCACGATGCCCGGGTGCCGCGCCTGCAGCTGCGCCGCAAACCGCGCGAGGATGGGCATGGCCGTGGGCACGGCGCCCAGGCGCAGCGTGCCGCGCGGGTGGGCGGCGTCGCCGCTCAGGTCCTGCTGCAGCACCTGGTGCTCGTGCAGCATGCGCTGGGCGGATGCCAGTACACGCTCACCCTCAGGCGTGAAGCCCTCGAAGCTGCGCCCCCGGCGCACCACCACCACGCCAAACTCCTTTTCCAGCGCGCGCAGCGCGTTGGAGAGCGCCGGCTGCGTGATGTGGCAGGCCTGCGCCGCCCGGCCAAAGTGCCGGTGCTCGTGCAGCGCCACCAGGTAGCGCAGGGACGCGAGCAGGTTCATGGCGCGGTGGGGCGATTCAGGAGGATCAGGTGTTCTTGCTGATCGAGATGGTGGGGAACTTGTTCGAGAAGTCCTTGGCCTGCTGGGCGATCTTCACCGCCACATCGCGCGCCACCTTCTTGTAGATTTTGGCCACGTCCCCGTCCGGGTCGGCCACCACAGTGGGCTTGCCGCTGTCGGCCTGCAGGCGGATGCTCATGTCCAGGGGCAGCGCGCCCAGGTAGTCCATGTGGTATTCGGCCGCCATCTTCTTGCCGCCGTCGGCGCCAAAGATGTGCTCCACATGGCCGCAGTTGCTGCACACGTGGGCTGCCATGTTCTCGACGATGCCGAGGATGGGCACACCCACCTTCTCGAACATCTTGATGCCCTTCTTGGCGTCCAGCAGCGCGATGTCCTGCGGCGTGGTCACGATCACGGCGCCGGTCATGGGCACGCGCTGGCTCAGCGTGAGCTGGATGTCGCCGGTGCCGGGAGGCATATCGATGATGAGGTAGTCCAGGTCTTTCCAGTTGGTCTGGCGCAGCAGTTGCTCCAGCGCCTGCGTGGCCATGGGGCCGCGCCAGATCATGGCTTCGTCCTGGTCCACCAGGAAGCCGATGGACATGACCTGCACACCGTAGTTCTCCAGCGGCTCCATGGTCTTGCCGTCGTCGCTTTCGGGGCGGCGGTTGATGCCCAGCATCATGGGCTGGCTGGGGCCGTAGATATCGGCGTCGAGCACGCCCACACTGGCGCCTTCTGCAGCCAGGGCCAGGGCCAGGTTGGCGGCCGTGGTGCTCTTGCCCACGCCACCCTTGCCGGATGCCACGGCGATGATGTTCTTGACTTGGGGCAAGAGCTGCACGCCGCGCTGCACGGCATGGGCGATGACCTTGGTGGTGATGTTGACCGACACGTTGTCCACGCCCGCCACCCCCTTGGCGGCGGCCACCAGACTGCGGCGCAGCTCGGGCACCAGGCTCTTGGCGGGGTAGCCCAGTTCCACGTCAAACGCCACGTCGCCACCGGTGATCTGCAGGTTGCGCAGGGCGCGGCTGCTGACAAAATCCTTGCCGGTATGGGGGTCCAGCACGCTGGAAAGTGCGGCCAAAAGGCCCTGTTCGGTGACTGCCATTCAAATAACTCCTGTGGGGCCGGTAGTCTATTCCCAAGCTCCCGCCCCCTGCCGCTGAAGGACAATGCGCACCGCATTGCATCGTCGCTCTCTCCAAAAAGGCCTCCCGTGAAATTCAAGATGTCCGAAAACTCCCTGTTTGCCGTCCTGCTGCGCTCGCCGTGGTGGATCAGCTTTGTGGTGGTGGGCCTCATCACGCTGGCGGCCGGGGCGTTGTTGCCCAAGGAGTACTTTGTCGTGGGCGCGCTGGCAGGGTTCCCCATCTTTGTGGTGGGCTGCATCGCAGCCGGGAAGCAACTGCGCGCGCCCAACCCCGCCAAGGTGGTGGAGATGCTGGAGGCCGTGGGCAGCATGCCCTGGCGCAGCTTCGCCGACACCCTGGCCACCGCCTGGGAACGCGCGGGCTACAGCGTGGAGCGCCTGACCGGCAGCAACGCCACCGGGGCCGACATGCGCCTGAGCCAGGGCGGCAAGACCACGCTGGTCAGCGCCAAGCGCTGGAAGGCCGCTACCCACGGGGTGGAGCCCCTGCGGGAGCTGCACACGGCCATGGCCGCTGCCGATGCGTCGGCGGGCGTTTACGTGGCCGCCCTGGGCCAGGTCAGCGAGAACGCCCAGGCGTTTGCCCGGGAGCACGGCATCGTGGTGCTGCAAGGTGACGCGGTGGCGCAACTGCTGCTCAAGCAGCGCTGAGGACCAACCCATTGTGGGGTGGCCCGCACATGCGGGTTTTCCCACATGAGCTGCGCCCGGGCGCCCCTCCACACTGGGAGCCTTACACCGCCCCACCGTCCATGCTCCCCACAACCCC
>NZ_QAIM01000307.1:0-1022 GCF_003061035.1 Acidovorax sp. HMWF018 | reverse complement strand
GTTGGTCAGCAGCATCAGCTTTTCAGCCTGCAACACCGTGGCCAGCTTGCTGGCCACCACATCCGCATTGATGTTGTAGCTCTCATTGTTCTCGCCAAAGCCAATCGGGCTGATGACGGGAATGAACGCATCGTCTTGCAGCGCCTTCACCACGCTGGGGTCAATGGAAACGATGTCACCCACCTGGCCCACGTCGTGTTCGATGGTGGGATCCTTGCTGTCCACCATCTTGAGCTTTTGTGCGCGAATCATGCCGCCGTCACGGCCGGTCAAGCCCACGGCCTTGCCACCGGCTTGGTTGATCAGTCCCACGATGTCCTGCTGCACCTCGCCGGCCAGCACCCATTCGACCACTTCCATGGTTTCGGCATCGGTCACACGCATGCCCTGGATGAACTCGCCCTTCTTGCCCAGTCGGTTGAGCGCGGTTTCGATTTGCGGGCCGCCACCGTGCACCACCACCGGGTTCATGCCCACCAGCTTGAGCAGCACCACGTCCTCGGCAAAGTCGGCCTGCAGGGCCGGGTCCGTCATGGCGTTGCCGCCGTACTTGATCACCATGGTCTTGCCATGGAACTTGCGGATGTAAGGCAGCGCCTGGGCCAGGATTTCAGCCTTGTCGCGTGGGGCAATCGAAAGAAGGTCGGTCATGGGGGCGTGCCATCCGGAGAAAACTGTAAGGCGCAAATTGTGCCGCATTCGCCAGGCGCGCGAACACAAGAAGGCTTCAGTGGCGCAGCCAGTTCGGCACTTTGAACCGCACGATGGCCAGATAGGCCATGACATAGCTGACCACAAAAAGCCCGCAAAACGCCATGAGCAGGGGCGTGTTGTTCCAGAACAGCACTGCAGGCACCACCGTCAGGAGCGTAAAGCCCCACAGATAGGGCGACGTACGGTTGTTGCGCATCAGCACCCGGCGGGACTCATCATCGTGAAACACCCCACGAACAATGCGGCGGTAGATGAGCTGGTGAAAATGCAGCGCATCGGCCACGCCCGGTGAAACGCCCCGCACCGCC
>NZ_QAIM01000306.1:15937-21594 GCF_003061035.1 Acidovorax sp. HMWF018 | reverse complement strand
CAGCGCGCCACGGCACGCAGCCACAGCGGAATGGACAGCGCCGCACAGACAAAATAGGCCGCGAGGAACATGGGCTCCTGCGCCGGCGGGGCCTGCAGGCGGTCTTGAATGAAGAACAGCACCAGCGTGGCCGGGATGGCACTGGCGATGCCGTTGAGCATGAACACGGCCAGCAGGCGGCGAAAGGCAGCCCGTCCCCAGGGCCGCCACAGGCTGGCGCGCTGTGCCGGTCGGTACACGCCTGCCACGGCCTCAGCATGGTCTGCGGGGCGTGGGGCTCTGGTCCACGCCCACCAGCCCAGCAGCAGGGTGAGGGCAAACACACTGAGCATCACCGGCAGGCCCAGCAGCGCGGGCAGCACCGAAGCCAGCACCACGCCCACCAGCGCGGCGCCCTCACGCCAGGCCACGATGCGGCCGCGCTGCAGCTCATCGCCACCCAGCCGTGCGCCCCAGGACTGGTGCGCAATGCCCAGCTGGCTATAGGCCGTGTAGGTGATGAGCAGTGCCACCAGCGCCCACGCAATCAATGCATCGGCCCCACGCACCCACGGAAAGAACAGGCTGGTCAGCCCCAGTGCCAGCACCACGGCCGACACCGCGCCCACCGCCAGCACGGCGCGCACCGAGCGGCCGAACAGGTGGTCGGACAGACGCCCCAGCAGCGGGTCGGACACCGCGTCAAACAGCCGCGCCGCCAGCAGCACCGAGCCCAGCGTGGCCAGTGGCATGCCGAACTCGCGTGCGTAGTGGTTGGGCAACAGCACATACAGCGGCAGCGCCACAAAAGCCAGCGGCAGGCCCAGCAGCCCATAGGCCAGGCCTTGGCTGGCGCGCATGGGCGTGGTGGTGGTCATTGCTGCCCTTGTCCCGCCGTGCGGGTGGCCGCGATCAGCTCTTGCCGCAGTCCGGGTTCGGAGGTCTGCGGCGACAGCCAGATGCCGAAGAACAGGCGCGAGAACTCGGCGTCAGGCACTTCGCCAACCACCCGCCCGCCCATCTTGAACACGGCGCCCGTGCCGGGCTGGTACAGGCCCAGCAGCCGGTCGCCGGCCTTCACATCCGGCAGCGCGGCGGTCAGTGCCTGCTGCCAGCGCGCGGCCTGCTGCGGCGTGAAGCTGCCCACGCGGCGCATCTCTTCGATGGAGCGCTTGGCAATGGCCTCGGCCGAAAAATCGCGGTGGTAAGTCAGCTCCAGCGCCAAGGGGTGGGCGGCGTAGTTGTCGGCATCAAAACCGGGCTGCACCCACAGCCGCGCACGGTAGATCTCAAACCCCAGAAACCGCAGCACGCCCTGGCCGACCAGGCGGGCCCCCGACAGCGGGGCTGCGGCGGCTGCGCTGGCCTCTGCAACCTGCGCCAGCGCGGTTTGAGGGCCAAAAGCCATCAATGCGCTAGTGAATATTGCGGTGGCAGCTATATTTTTCATAGCAATCATCAGTCCTTGGCCAGGGTGTACTGCACCAGGTCGATGTTGCTCATCGCAAACGCCGCCTCGCAATACGCCAAGTAGAACTCCCAGATGTGCATGAAGCGCTCGTCAAACCCCAGCTGCAGGATCTGCGTGCGCTGCGCGAGGAAACGCTCGCGCCACCGCTTGAGGGTTTCGGCGTAGTCCTGGCCAAACGCAAACTCGTCGACCACGCGCAGACCTGCCGCCTCGGCTTCGCGGCGGAACTCGCGCGGACACGGCAGGCAGCCACCCGGGAAGATGTACTGCTGGATGAAATCCGTGGAGCTGATGTAGCGCTCAAACAGGCTGTCGTCGATGACGATGCTCTGGATGCAGGCCCGGCCGCCGGGCTTGAGCAAGCGGTTCACCGACTGGAAGTAGGTAGGCCAGTATTCGCGGCCCACGGCCTCGACCATCTCGATGGAGCAGATGGCGTCGTATGGGCCGTCCTGGATGTCGCGGTAGTCCTGCAGGCGCAGGTCGGCGTGCTCGGCCACCCCTTGCTGCGCCATGCGCTTTTGCGCGAAGGCGAGCTGCTCGGTGGAGAGTGTCACGCCCGTCAGGTGGGCGCCGAATTCGACGGTCGCCATCTCGGCCAGCGCGCCCCAGCCACAGCCGATCTCCAGCACCCGGGAATTTGGCTGCACACCGGCCATGCGCAACGCGCGCCGCACCTTGGCGTGCTGGGCAGCGCGCATGTCGCCGCCTGCATCGCCTTCGAACCAGGCGGACGAGTAGTTCATCGTGTCGTCCAGCCAGAGTTCGTAGAACGCGTTGCCCAGGTCGTAGTGGGCGTGGATGTTCTTCTGGCTGTTGGCGCGGGTGTTGCGGTTGAGCAGGTGCTTGATGCGGTACAGCAGGCGGCCGGCCCAGGTGCCGTAGATCACGCCTTCCACCTGCTGGCGGTTGGCGATGAAGAGCTTGAGCAGATCGGTCAGGTGTGGGGTGGTCCAGTCGCCCGCGATGTAGCTCTCGGCAAAGCCGATGTCGCCCGACTTGAGCGCTGCGCTGCAGACATTCCAGTTCTTGAGCGTGATCGCCGCCGACGGGCCATCGCCGTGCCCGAAGTGCTGCAGGGTGCCGTCAGGCAACTGCACCGTGAGGTGGCCGTGCTGCAGGCGCTGCAGCAGCCTGAGCGCGGTGCGGGCGGCTGCCGGCGTGCCTGCGGGCAGAGCCTGCGCGTTGCGGTCGGAGCGGGTGGCGGTGGTGGAGTTCATGGCGGCGGTCTCGCGGGGCTGGAACGACATGGAGATCAACGGGTCACGATGGAGGCAGGCGCCTCGGGCTTGCGATGGAAACGCACGCGCTTGAGCCACAGCTGCAGCGCGTGCCAGTGGATGCGGGCAATGATGGCCAGCGTCATGGCGGGGTAGCCCCAGAGCGCCTGGCGCAGGGTCTGTGCGGTGATGGCCTGCAGGGTGCCGCTCACGCTGGTCTGGATGAGCGGGCCGGTGTCGTCGTCGTGGTCGATACGCACCACGGTGCGGCCTGCGTCCTGTGCACCGGCCTCGGTGCGCATGAAGCGAAAGCGGTAGCCACCGCTCACCTCGCAGAATGGCGACACGTGGAACACCTTGCGTGCCTGCTGTTCCACGCCGTACTGCGGCGCATCCAGCAGGTAGCAGTGGCGCTCGCCAAAGGTGTTGTTCACTTCCACCACGATGGCGCGCAGGTGGCCATCGGCACGGTGGCAGTACCAGAAGCTCACGGGTTTGAAGGTGTAGCCCAGCACACGGGGGTAGCAGTGCAGCCACACCTCACCTGTGGCGTCGGTGATGCCTTCGGTGCGCAGCAACTCGTCCAGCCAGGCCAGCGCCCCGCCCTGCGCGGCGCCGCGGCCGTCGCCGTGGTCCGCATCGTGGAAGCTGATGGCGCCACGCCGGTTCACAGCCAGCTCCCCACGCATGCCGGGCAGGCTGCGCATCGGCAGCATCAGGAAAAACGTGGGGTAGGCGAACGCATGCCGCCGGGGCCGCAGCCGCGTGTGGCGCACCTGGCCGAAGCCGATCAGGGGCGCTGCGGTGGGGGCCGGCGCGTGGCTCACGCAGCCTCCGCCAGGGGGGCCGGCAGGGCGGCCAGCAATTGCTCGGCCACGGCCAGGCCCGATTTGAGGCCGTCTTCGTGGAAGCCGTAGCCCGTCCAGGCGCCGCAGAACCAGGTGTGCTGCTGCCCTTGCAGCTTGCCCACCTGCTGCTGCGCGCGGATGGCGGCCATGTCGAACACCGGGTGGGCGTATTCGTAGCTGCCGATCACGTGTTCGGGCGCTATGTCGCGCACCGGGTTGAGCGACACCACCACGGGCTGCGCAAAGGGCACGGGCTGCAGCTGGTTGATGAGGTAGTGCAGGCACACGCGGGCCGACTCGCGGCTGCGTTGCGGCGCACGTTCGTAGTTCCACGCGGCCCAGGCGGCGCGGCGCGCCGGCAGCACGGACGTATCGGTGTGCAGGACAGCGCGGTTGGCCTGGTAGCGAATGGAACCCAGCACCGCGCGCTCGTGCGGCGTGGGCTGGGCCAGCAGGGCGAGCGACTGGTCCGAATGGGTGGCCAGCACCACCTTGTCAAAGTGCTCGGTGTGGCCTGCAGTCACCACGCGCACGCCGGCGGCATCGCGCTCGATGCGGCGCACGGGGGTGTTCAGGCGCTTGTCGGCAATGCCCGCCACGATCTTGTCCACGTAGTGGCGCGCTCCGCCGGACACCGTCCACCACTGCGGGCGGTTGCTCACCTGGATCAGGCCATGGTTGTGGCAGAACCGGATCATGGTGGCCACGGGGAACTTCAGCATCTGGTCGGTGGGGCAGCTCCAGATGCAGCCCAGCATGGGCAGGAAGTACCAGTCGCGGAAGGCGTCGCCAAAGCGGTGCTCGCGCAAGAAGTCGCCCAGGGGCTGCATCAGCGCGGCCTCGGCCTGCTTTTCGGCAATGCGCGTGCACAGCTTATTGAAGCGCAGCAGGTCGCGCAGCATGCCCAGAAAGCGCGGGTTGACCAGGTTGGAGCGCTGGGCAAACACGGTGCTGAGGTTGGTGCCGCTCCACTCCAGGGCTCTGCCCCCGCCCAGGGCTGCGGGCACCTGCACCGAGAACGACATGTCCGACTTGGCCGTCTCCACGCCCAACTCGGCCAGCAGGCGGATCAGGTGCGGGTAGGTGCGCTCGTTGAACACCAGAAAGCCGGTGTCCACGCCGTGGGTGACTGGGTTGCCTGACGCATCGGGCAGGGTGACATCGACGGTGTGGGTGTGGCCGCCGAAGTAGTCGCCCGCCTCAAACAGCGTGATGTCCGCCTGGCCGCGCAGCTGGTGCGCGACGGAGAGCCCGGAGATGCCGGAGCCGATGATGGCGATTTTCATGACCGGCTCCCTCTGGCCGGTGCACGGAATAAAAAGGTTGCGAAGCGTCCCGAAACGAATAAGAGAGGGAGGGAGGAGAAGCGCTCCAGGAGGTCAGTCGGAACCCGGGGGCCCGAAAGGCTTCGCAACATTAAAACTGTACGCTGCGCAATCGTCTTGCGCAATGGATAGAGTGAGGCCGCCCCGGCGAAGTTCCAGAGGCCTCCTGTATTTTTTTTCAAGAAATGTAAAGAAGTCATTGCGCTCACCGGGGTGTGGGCAGGGCGAGCTGCTGTTCGATGGCACGCACCAGGCCCTTGTTGTCCGGCCCGGTCAGGCTGGAGTAGTTGTCCACCAGCTTGCCGTCGCGCCCCAGCAGGTATTTGTGGAAGTTCCAGCGGGGCGCCGTGCCCGACAGCTGCGCCAGTTGCTGGTACAGCGGCGAGGCCTCCGGGCCCTTCACGCTGCTTTTGGCAAACATGGGAAATTTCACCCCGAAGGTGTTTTCGCAGAAGTCGGCGATTTCCTTGTTGCTGCCTTTTTCCTGGGCAAAGTCGTTGGACGGGAAGCCCAGCACCACCAGCCCCTTGTCCTTGTAGCGGGCATACAGCTCTTCCAGCCCCTTGTACTGGCCGGTAAAGCCACAGAAGCTGGCCGTGTTGACCACCAGAACCACTTTTCCGCTGTACTGGCAAAGCGACTGCGGCTTTTCGTCCTGCAGGCGCGGAAAGGTGTGCTGCAGCGTGGCCGGGCACGCTGCAGGCGCATCGGCCGCTTGGGCGGCGGGCGCCAGCAGCAGCCAGGCCGCCAGCGCGGTGGCTGTCGAGAGGAGTCTTGTAAGGCGGTTCATAGGGCTTTGGGCAGTGAGTGCGGC
>NZ_QAIM01000306.1:9094-15921 GCF_003061035.1 Acidovorax sp. HMWF018 | reverse complement strand
AAGCGGGACGCGGGGGCCAAAAAGCGGCCGCGCAGTACCACCGGCGCTGTCCCATGGCGCGGTAGGGAAAGGAGTGGATACAGCTTCAGCCCCAGTGACGGGCGGCAGGAGCCACGCATGGGCAACGCCTCATGCAGGTATCAGGGGGAGCTGTGGCCCGCCGCAGACAGCGGCGGCGCGTGGAACCGGGGGGGCTTGCAGCGCCCTCCCAGGCGTCAGACCATCTGCAGCAGGCGGTCCAGCGACAGGTTGACCCGCACGTCCTTGAAAGCCACCACACCGGTGACCTTCCAGGGCGGCATGCCCGTATCGCGGGGAATGGGCTCGCCCGTGGCCATGCCGTCGCGGTTGGTCACCACGGCCACGCGGGGGGTGGTGGCGGTGGTGCCCCGGCGGATGACCACGCCCACTTCACGGCTGGCCAGGCGCACAAAGGCACCGGGGGGATAGACGCCCAGGGTCTTGACGAGGGCGGCGCCGGCCTCGTCCACTTGGTGCTCTTCGTCGTAGTAGCTGGCCTGCATGGCGGCAGTGACAGGCATGGGCAGCCGTGCGGCGCGGGGGGCCAGGCGGGCGCCAAAAATGTCGGCGCGCTGCAGCAGGCGGGCCATTTGCTGGGCTTCGGTCTTTTTGGCCAGGGGCCCGGGCGTGCGGTGGTGGTGGCAGCGCACGGCCTCCAGCCACACCGGGTCGGCCACGCCCAGGTGGCGCAGCAGCGCCTCGGACCGCGCCGCGTGGTCTTCCACGGCGGCAATCTGGGTCGCGGTGAGGGGCTGGGTCTGCAGCACCAACTGGTCCTGCAGCTCGGTCATGGCGATGTTCATGCTCAGCGCTGCGTGCCCCAATTGCTGCACCCGGCCGCTGGGCCAGCGCAGCATCTCGCGGGCCACCACCATGCACACGCAGCTGACCAGCATGGAATGCGTGGCGCTGTACATGCGCGTTTCCTGGGCCGAGAGATAGATCAGTGCCAGCAGCGTGGCGTCGGGCGTCTGTTCGCAATGGCGCACCAGCTCGTCGTGCAGGGCCTGAAACCGACCGCCAAAGTCGCTGGGCGACGGGGCGCGCAGCAGCTGCGTGGCGCGCAACTGCAGCTCGGGCCAGTCGGGCAGGGTTTTGCCCGAACGCGCAGCGGCCGCTGCGGCGGCCTGCTCGCCGGCCGTCATCTTCATGGCGGCGATCTCGCCCAGGTTGGTGTCGGCGATCAGCATGCGCTGCAGCTGCGCCAGGTAGGCGCGGTGGCTGCCGCCGGATTCGTCGGTGTCCACACACAGCTCGCGCCCGCGTTCGACCAGCTTGGCCAGCTCTTCGCGGGTGCGGATCACATAGCCCTTTTGCGCCAGCAACACGCCATCGGCCCCCCTCAGCACAAAAGGCAAGGGGTGGCCCAGCTGGATGGATTCGATGTTGAGGCTGACGAGGTTCATGGTGCGCATTGCATTATCCGACGGCTACCCCCCGCCAAAGCCCGCGCAACCCCCGTGATTGCCCTGCTTTTTGGGCTCACGCCGGGGGGCGCGCCAAGTGCTGGCGTCAGGGGGCGGAATGCGGCGCTGAGGGTGCCGTGGCCCGGGCTGCGGGGGCCGCCGGTGCGCCCGGGGCATGGCGCCCCCCGCGCAGGCGGCGGGCCAGCCGCCCGAACCCCTGTCCCAGGTCATCCACCCCGGTGAACACCGCCGGAATCACCAAGAGGCTCAGCAGCGTGGAGGTGATGAGCCCGCCAATCACCGCCACCGCCATCGGCGAGCGAAAGCTCGCGTCGGCCGCACCCAGGCCAATGGCGATGGGCAACATGCCCGCACCCATGGCCAGCGTGGTCATGATGATCGGCCGTGCGCGCTTGTGGCAGGCGTCGATCAGCGCCTCAAAGCGCGTCATGCCATGCTCGCGCCGCGCCAGAATCGCGTACTCCACCAGCAGGATGGAGTTCTTGGTGGCAATGCCCATGAGCATGATCAGCCCGATGAGCGAGGGCATCGAGAAGCTCTTTTGCGCAATCAGCAGCCCCACAAACGCGCCACCCAGCGACAGCGGCAGCGCCGCCAGGATGGTCACCGGGTGCAGGAAGTCCTTGAACAGCAGCACCAGCACGATGTAGATGCACAGCACGCCGGTGAGCATGGCCAGGCCAAAGCTGGCAAACAGCTCGCCCATCATTTCGGCGTCGCCAATCGTGATCTGGCGCACGCCCGCCGGCAGGTTCTGGATGGAAGGCAACGCCTCCACCGCCTTGGTCACGTCGCCCAGCGGCTGGCCCGAGAGTTCGATCTCGAAGTTCACATTGCGCGCGCGGTCGTAGCGGTCCACCACGGCCGGGCCGCCGCTGAACTCCAGCGAGGCCACCTGGCCCAGCATCACCGGGCCCTTGGCGCCGGGCACGGGCAGGCGTTCCAGCAGCGACAGATCCTTGCGCGCATCGTCCTGCAGCTTGACGACGATGGGCACCTGGCGCGCAGCCAGGTTGAGCTTGGGCAGCGACACGTCGTAGTCACCCACCGTGGCAATGCGCAGGGTTTCAGCGATGGCGCTGCTGGTCACGCCCAGGTCGGCGGCGCGGGCAAAGTCGGGGCGCACGGCAATTTCGGAGCGCACGAGGCTGGCGGTGGACGAGATGCTGCCCAGGCCGGGGATGGTGCGCAGGTCCTTTTCGACCGCCAACGCGGCCGTGGTCAGCGCCTGCGGGTCGTCGCCCGTGAGCACCAGCACGTATTTCTCGCCCGATCCGCCCAGGCCCACCTTGCTGCGCACACCAGGCAGCGTCTCCAGCGCGGCGCGGATCTTGTTCTCGATGCCCTGCTTGCGCGGCCGGTCGCCGCGCTCGGACAGCAAGATGGTCAACGTGGCCTTGCGGGTTTCGGTGCTGGCGCCGCCCATGAAGGGGTCGGTGCCGGCCGAGCCGCCGCCGATGGTGGTGTACACACTCTGCACATGCTCCACCTGGGCGATGCGCTGGCGCGCGTCTTCGGCCACGGCACGCGTCTGCGCCAGCGTGGCACCGGGCGGCAGCTCCAGGTACACCTGCGTCTGCGAGTTGTCGTCCGGCGGGATGAAGCCCGTGGGCAGCAGCGGGATCAGCGCCAGCGAGCCGATGAAGAACGCCGCCGTGGCAATGAAGGTCATCCACCGGTGCTTGATGCACCACACGGCCCAGCGCAGGTACACCGTCATCCAGCGTGGGTCCTTGTGGTCGCCCACGATCGGCTTCAGGATGTAGGCCGCCATCATGGGCGTGAGCAGGCGGGCCACCACCAGGCTGGCAAACACCGCGAGCGACGCCGTCCAGCCAAACTGCTTGAAGAACTTGCCCGCAATGCCGCTCATGAACGCCGTGGGCAAAAACACCGCGATCAGCGTGAAGGTGGTGGCGATCACGGCCAGCCCGATCTCGTCGGCCGCCTCCATGGCCGCCTGGTAGGGCGTCTTGCCCATGCGCAGGTGGCGCACGATGTTCTCCACCTCCACGATGGCGTCGTCCACCAATATGCCCACCACGAGCGACAGCGCCAGCAGCGTGATCACGTTGATCGAGAAGCCCAGCCAGTACATGCCGATGAACGCCGGGATCACCGACAGCGGCAGCGCCACGGCCGACACAAACGTGGCGCGCCAATCGCGCAGGAACAGCCACACCACCAGCACGGCCAGCAGCGCGCCCTCGTACAGCAGGTGCATGGAGCCGTCGTATTCCTCCTGCACCGGCTGCACGAAGTTGAAGGCCTCGGTGATCTCCAGGTCGGGGTGCTGCGCGCGCATCTCCTGCAGGGCCGCCTGCACGGCAGCGCCCACCTCGACTTCGCTCGCGCCTTTGCTGCGCGCCACTTCAAAGCCCACCACCGGCTTGCCGTTGAGCAGCGCCAGCGCGCGGGGCTCGGCGATGGTGTCCGTCACCGTGGCCACCTGGTCTAGCCGCACATGGCGGCCGTCCGACAGCGCCAGCGTCAGGCCCGCCAGCTCTTGCGCCGACTGCACCGTGGCCAGCGTGCGCACGGGTTGCTCGCTGCCGCCCAGGTCGGTGCGGCCGCCAGCGCTCTCGGTCTGCACCAGCCGCAGCTGGCGCGACACATCGGCCGCCGTGGCGCCCAGGGACTGCAGCTTGACCGGGTCGAGTGCCACATGCACCTCGCGCTGCACGCCACCCACGCGGTTGACGGCGCCCACGCCGCGCACGGTGAGCAGCTTCTTGGCCACGGCGTCGTCCACAAACCAGGACAACGCCTCGTCGTCCATGCGGGCCGACGCGATGGTGAAGGCCAGAACGGGCTGCGCGGCCAGGTCCATCTTGGTCACGATGGGGTCGCGCACGTCGCCCGGCAGGTCGCCGCGCACGCGGGCCACGGCCGAGCGCACGTCGTCCAGCGCCTCCTGCGTGGGCTTCTCCAGCCGGAACTCTGCGGTGATGGTGGCGCCGCCGTCCTGCACCTTGGTGTAGATGTGCTTGAGGCCCTGCAGCGTGGCGATGCTGTTCTCGATCTTGCGCGCCACGTCGTTCTCCAGCTGCGCGGGCGAGGCGCCGGGCAGCGCCACCGTGACGGAGATCGTGGGCAGGTCGATGTCGGGAAAGTTCTGCACCTTCATCGCGTTGAAGGACAGCAGGCCGCCGAAGGTCAGCAGCACAAACAGCATCAGCGCCGGTATGGGGTTCTTGATGGACCAGGTGGATACATTCATCTGGAATGCTCCTCAATTGATAGCTGCTAGCGCATGATCCACTAGCGCTACAGGCACTTTTTGCATGAAATGTCCGCTGGAGGACTGCTTGCCCGCCGCTGGCGCCGCCGCAGGGGCTGCCACGCGCACGAGGTCGCCATCGTTCAAAAAGCCCGCACCGCGCACGGCGACGGAGGCTCCGGCGTCCAGGCCCGACAGCACCTCGACCCGGTCGGCCACGCGGCGGCCGGTCTGGACCTTGCGCATCTGCACGCGCTGGTCGCCGCCCACCACAAACACGTACGAGAACCCGTCGCGCACCACCAGCGCCTCCTGCGGCACGGTGAGCGCGTCGCTGCTGCCCAGCGCGAAGTCGCCCCGCGCAAACATCCCGGCTCGGAAGTCCGCATTGGCGGGCAGATCCACGTAGACCAGCGCATTGCGCGTCTGCGGGTCCACCGTGGGCGCGACCATGCGCACGGTGCCCTCGGCCACGGCGCCGCTTGCTGCGGTGACGCTGACTTTGGCGCCGGGCTGGATGCGCCGCAGCTCGGTGGACGTGACCTCGGCGCGCCACTCCAGGCGGCCCTTGCGCACCATGCGGAACAGCTCTGTGCCGGCACCCACCACCGCGCCGACCGTAGCGGTGCGCGCCGAGATCATGCCACTGTCAGGCGCCACCACCTGGGTGTATTTGAGGCGCAGCTGCTGCGCGTTCAGCGCGGCCTTGGACGCCTCCACGCGGGCCTTGGCGGTTTGCTCGGCCGTGGTGAACTGCTGGATCTGCTGCTGGCTGAGTGCGCCCGTGGCCTGTAGCGAGCGGGCGCGATCGGCATTGGCGGCGGCCTCGGCCGCATTGGCCTGGGCTTCGAGCAGGCTGGCGCGGCTCTGGGCCACATCGGCCAACACCGTGTCGGCCGAGAAGGTGGCCAGCACCTGCCCGGCCTTGACCACATCGCCCACGTTCACACGCACGTCGGTCAGGCGCAGGCCGTTGCTTTCGGCCCCAATGCTCGCCTCTTGCCAGGCCGCGATGTTGCCATTGGCGGCCAGGCGCAGCGGCACCTGCATGCGCTGCGGTTGCGCCGTGCTGACGGTGAGCGCAGGTCGGGGCTGGCCCGCCTTGGGTTCATCGGCTGCACGCGATGCACCCGAGAAAACCAGCGCACCGCCCGTGGCCAGCACGCAGGCGGTAATCACGGCGAAGGCGGTGGGGGAAAACTTGAAGGAGAAGGAGGAGTGTTGCATGTGCATCTGTCCTGAAAAATTCATATCAGCTGTGCATGGTGTTGGGCGTCGTCCACTGCGCTTGAAACCGGCGATGCGCAGGCGAGGCGCAAAGCGCCTCAGGGGGTGTCTCATAGCTTCCATCCGCCGCCAGCGGCGCGGTACAGCGCAATCCAGGCGGTCTGGCGCTCGTGCTGCAGCGCGACCAGCGCGTTCTCGGCGGCCAGCGCTGTGCGCCGGGCATCTTCCAGCTCCACCAGGCTGGCCAGGCCGCCGCGCCAGCGCGCCTCGGTCGCGTCGAACGATGCGCGGTAGCCGTCGGCGGCAGTGCGCGCGCTCGCGCTGCGCTCGGCTGTGCTTTGCAGGCGCACCAGGGCTTGCTCGACCTCGCTCACGGCCTGGCGCACCTTGGCGCGGTACTGCGACGCGGCCTCGTCGTAGCGGGCCTGCGCTGCATCGGTCTGCGCGGCACGCCGGCCACCGTCAAAGAGGGGAACGCTGAGCGCCAGCGGGCCGATGGTCCAGGTGTTCAGGTCCGTGGTCACGCCCCCGTGCGCACCTGGGCTGCACCCACGCTGCCGCTGAGGGTCAGACGTGGATAGCGCTGGGCCTGGGCGCTGGCGACGTCGGCGCTGGCGGCCGCCACTTCGCGCTCGGCGTTGTACACGTCGGGGCGCTGGGCCAGCACCTGGGCGGGCAGTGCGTCCACGGCAAACAAAGTGTCCGGGGCCGCAGCCACCGGCTGGGCCAGCCGGGTGCGCAGCGTGGGTTCTTCCCAGCCGGTGAGCGCCACCAGGGCCTTGACCTCCACATCGCATTGCATGCGTTGCTGCGAGGCGCGGGCCTGGGCCTCGGCGGCGCTGGCGCGTGCCAGTGCGGCCGTGGCGGGCGCAGTAAAGCCCGCACGTTCGCTGAGCTGGGACAGGCGGGACGTTTCACCACGGGACTGCGCG
>NZ_QAIM01000306.1:3538-9084 GCF_003061035.1 Acidovorax sp. HMWF018 | reverse complement strand
GGCAGGTGCGGATGCTGCTGGTCTGCTGCGCCACCTCGGCTGCCACGCTCACGCGCGCCTCGTGCCACAGGGCCTGCGCGCCGGCCAGCCGCTCATCGGCAGCGGTTTTGGCGGCGCGGTTGCTGCCAAACAGGTCCAGCTCCCAGCTGGCCTGCAGCCCCGCCTGCGAGGTGGTCGCCACGCGCGCCAGCTGGTCATTGAAGCCCCGGCTGGCGCTGGCCTGCGCGTCGAGCGCGGGCAACAACGCCGCCCGACTGCCCACCTGCGTGGCACGGGCCTGCGCAATGCGCGACTGGACCTGCGCGATGCCCGGGCTCACGGCCTGGGCGGCGTCGATCAGCTCGACCAGCAGCGGGTCTTGCAGCTGGGTCCACCAGCGGGCCATGTCTGTGAGGGAACCCTGGTGCGGCAAGGGTGCCTGCCAGCCTATGGGCACGGGTGTTGCGACCTGGGATGGGGGTGCGGTGGTGGAGCAGGCCACGAGTGGCAGGACCAGCGCCAGCCACAGGGGTTTGTGTGAGATCAGTCGCATGTGCAAGTCACTCTGGGGTACGGGAAGAGGAGGTTTTTTTGGCGGACGCAGCAGCGCGGGCCGTAGCGCGGCGCTGGCGCTCCCCGTCCACCATGAACTGGGCAAAGTCCACCAGCCGTGATGTGGTGGCGGCCAGCCCCCGTGGCGTGGCGGTGAGTCCGGGGCGCACCGCCTGCACCACGTCACGGCCCACGTAGTACTGCAGTGCCAGGGCGGTTATGGCCATGGCCAGGCGGTGTACGTCGTCATCGGCGGTTTTCAGGCCGAACTCCTTGCACAGCAGACCCACGAGCGCGGCGTGCGCGGGCTTGATCTCGCACTCCAGCTCCTGCTGCCACAGCCCGGTCGGGTCCAGCATTTCGCGAAAGTGCAAGCGCATGCACAGCTCGACCAGATCGCCTTCGTGCAAGGGTTGCATGAAACTCTGGATCAGCAGCTCGATGAACGCGGGCAAGGTGTCCGGCCAGGCATCCACGGCGATGGGACTGCCCATGGGTTCGGTGAACGCCGCGCGGTACAGCCCGTTCTTGTCGCCAAAGTAGTAGCTGATGGAGGCCGGGTTGACCCCCGCCGCCTGGGCAATGTCGCGGATGGATGCCTTGGCAAAGCCGTTCTCGGCAAAAAGACGCAACGCGGCGTGCAGCAGCCGCGCGCGGGCCTGCGCGCCTTCCGTAGGCGGTGGTGGGGGCATGGAAGGCCGGGGCGACCTGGAAGCTGAATCTGGCATGGAGCCGGATTACAGCACTGTTTAATCAAACGATTGATTAAATTTTTGTTTCAGAAGATGTCGAAGGTGTTTCGGCCGTGTCTCTGCCCGTGCGGAGCGGCTATTTGGAGCGGGGGCTGGGCAGATCGGATGGAGGTTTTGCACCATCCGAATATAGGGTGTGGAAGGGGAAGGCGACCCCTCCGGAAGTCGGCCATTCCTTGCGCTGTGCGCCCGCCGATCAGGCTGATGCGGCAGCAGAGCCGAAGACCGCTGTCCACAGCGCCAGCACGGCATCGCGCTCTGTCTGCAGTGCTGGGGGCGTGACCTGGGTGGGCGCCTCGTCCAGGCGCGCCACGTGCTGCACCCGGCGCAGTTCGCGGTAAGCGTCAGCGGCTGCGTGGCCCACACCGGCAGGCAGCAGGCCCACTTGCTCGGCGCGCTGCAGCAGCGCAATGTTGCCCAGGTTGCCGCGCAACTCGGGGTGGGCCGCAGACTGCGACAGCACCAGGTACTGCACGGCAAACTCGGCGTCCACCATGCCGCCCGGGCTGTGCTTCACGTCAAAGCGGCCTGCCGGCGTGGGGTGGGCCGAGCGCACCCGCTCGCGCATGGTCACGATCTCGTCCTTCAACGCCAGCGGGTCGCGGGCGGAGGTGATCACGGCCTCACGCACGGCGTCGAAGCGCTCGCGCAAGGCCTCGCTGCCCATCACAAAGCGCGCACGGGTCATGGCCTGGTGTTCCCAGGTCCAGGCGGTGTTGCTGCCGCGTTGCTGCTGGTAGTTGGCATAGGCTTCAAAGCTCGTGACCAGAAGGCCCGAGTTGCCGTTGGGCCGCAGGGCCGTGTCGATCTCGTACAGGTCGCCCTCGCCCGTCTTGACGGTGAGCCAGTTGATGAGCTTGCGCACAAAGGCCGCGTACACCTCGGGGGCGCGCTCATCGTCGTCGTCGAACACAAAGACGATGTCCAGGTCGCTGCCGTAGCCCAGCTCCTTGCCGCCCAGCTTGCCGTAACCAATGATGGCGAACTGGGGCTCGTCGCGGTGGCGGTTCTTGAGGCGGCTCCAGCACCACTGGCTGGTGATGCGCAGCACGCTGTCGGCCAGCGCGCTGAGGTCGTCGGCCACCTGTTCCACCGTGATGCGGCGCTCCACGTCGCGCGCCAGGGTGCGGAAGGTTTCTGCATGCTGCGCACGGCGCAGCAGGTTGAGCAGGGTTTCGTCGTCGTCCTCACCGGTGGAGCGCAGTGACGCCAGGCGCATGCCCAGCTCGCGTTCAAAGTCGGCCACCACAAAACGCTCGGACAGCAGTGCGTCGCCCACCAGCTCGTCGATCACGCCGGGGTGCTGCAGCAGGTACCGCGCGGGCCACTTGGCCGCGCCCAGCAGGTGCAGCAGCTGTTCGTGTACAGACGGCCGCTCCAGCAGCAGCGCCAGATAGCTCTCGCGCCGCAGCAGCGGCTCCAGCCAGTTGGCCAGGCGCACGGTCGCCTCTTCGGTGACGCGTCCTTCCTTGAGCCACTGGGCCGTGCGCTGCACCAGGCGGAACAGGCGCGCGCGCGCTTCGTCACGCAGACCGGCCACGCGCGGGTGGTTGCGCCACTCGGCCACGCGCTCACGAAAGCCCGGCGGCAGCTGCTCCAGCAGGCCTTCCAGTTCCGGGGGCGGCGGTGCCGCTGCCCGGGGGCCGCCACAGCCGCCGCCGCTGCATTGTTTTTTGCCGTTGCCACCCAGCAGGGTGTCGAACTCCTGGGCCACCAGCTCGCGGTGTGCGTCCAGCTCGTGCAGGAAGGCGCAGCAGTCCTTGTAGCCCAGGGTGCTGGCGATCCAGGCCAGGTCGTCGTCGCGGGTGGGCAGCACGTGGGTCTGCTGGTCGTCCAGGTACTGGATGCGGTGCTCCACCCGTCGCAGGAACACATAGGCCCGGGCCAGCGCGTCGGCGGTTTCCTGCGGCATCAGGCCTGCATGGGCCAGGCGCTGCAGCGCATCCAGCGTGGGGCGGCGGCGCAGCTCGGGGAACTGCCCGCCGCGCACCACCTGCAGCAGCTGCACGGTGAATTCGATCTCGCGGATGCCGCCGCGCGAGAGCTTGACGTCGTTGGCACGCTCGGGGTGACCGGCGCTGCGTTTGGACGCATGGTCCCGGATCTGGCTGTGCAGCGAGCGCAGCGCATCGAACACGCTGTAGTCCAGGTAACGGCGAAACACAAACGGCAGCACCACGCCGCGCAGGGCCTGCACCTCGGGGCGGCCGATGCACTCGCGGGGGGCCACCACGCGGCTTTTGAGCCAGGCAAAACGCTCCCATTCGCGGCCCTGCACCTGCAGATATTCCTCCAGCGCGGCCAGGGACACCGATGCGGGGCCCGAGTTGCCGTTGGGCCGCAGGGCCAGGTCCACCCGGAAGACAAAGCCATGCTCGGTGGTGTCGCCCACCAGGCTGTAGATGGCCTTGACGGCGCGCGCAAAGTATTCGTGGTTGGAGATGCGCCCCCGGCCATCGGGCATGCCGGCAGTTTCGCCATCGTGCTCATACACATAGATGAGGTCGATGTCGCTGGAGACGTTGAGCTCGCGGGCACCCAGTTTGCCCATGCCGATGATCCACAGCTGCACGGGCTGGCCTTGCGGGCCGCGCGGTGCGCCATGGCGTTCGTCCAGCTCGCGGCGCGCCTGCTGGCAGGCGCGGTCCAGGGCCAGTTCGGCCAGTTCGGTCACGGCCCGGGTTATGTCGGCCAGGGGTGTCTGCGCCTCGCAGTCCAGCTGGATCAGCCGTTCCATGACCAGCTGGCGCAGCACGCGCAGCGCGGTGCCGGTATCGCAGCCGCGTGCGCACAGGGCGTCGTAGGCCTGTTCCATGGTCGCCAGCACCGGGACGCCCGGGGGCAGCAGGGGCAGGTCGTTGGAGTAGCGGCGGTGCAGGCGCTGGTAGAAGCGGGAATGTTCGGCCAGGGGGCCCTCGGGCAGGGGCTGGTGGCAGCGGGGGTCAGACAGAGAAGGGTGCATGGCAGCCACAGCCGGATGTTGGACGGGGAGCGGGGTGCTGGTGTGCGGGCCCGACGGCATACAAAAGCTCACTGGGCACTCGGGTCACGAGTGAACCCACGCCAGGGCTGCGGGTCATAATTCCTGCCACTTTCCATCTCACCATGATCGATCCCACCTCGCACCCCTCACGCCTGCTGAAAATAGTTGCAGGTTTTGCGCGGTGGTCGCTGGGCTTGTTGCTCGCGTTCTGGCTGCTGCTGGCCATCGCATGGGGGGCTCTTCATGGCTGGATTGTGCCGCGAATCGGTGATTTCCGCCCGCACTTGCAGGCGCAGGCCGCACGGGTATTGGGGGTTCCCGTGCAGATCGGCGCCATCGTGGCCCGCACCGAGGGGTTGATCCCGTCCATCGAGCTGTCTGACGTCGCGCTGCTGGATGCCTCGGGCCGTACCGCGTTGCGCCTGCCTCGGGTGGTGGTGGCGCTGTCGCCCCGTTCGCTGCTGCAGTGGGGGTTCGAGCAGCTTTACATCGAAGGCCCGGATCTGGATGTGCGCCGGGCGAGTGACGGACGCATCTATGTGGCGGGGCTGGAGTTTGCCCAGAACCAGGGCGATAGCAGCGCGGCGGCCGACTGGTTGTTCTCGCAGGGCGAGGTCTATATCAAGGGTGGCACGGTGCGCTGGACCGACGAGCAGCGCGGCGCCCCCGAGCTGGCGCTTGAAAAGGTGGACCTGGTTTTGCGCAACGGCAACTGGCACCACAACCTTCGGGTGGATGCCACACCGCCGCCGGAATGGGGCGACCGTTTCAGTCTGGTCGGTCTGTTTCGCGCGCCGCTGCTGCGCGCCCGCGATGGCAACTGGAAGCACTGGAGCGGCCAGGTGTTTGCCCATTTCACGCGGGTCGATGTGTCGCACCTGCGGCACCACGCCGATGTGGGCATCGAGGTGGCGCAAGGCCGGGGCGCGCTGCGGGCCTGGGCCGATGTGCGCAGCGGGCAGGTGGTGGGCGGCACGGCCGACCTGGCGCTGGCCGATGTGAACACCACGCTGGCGGCCGATCTGCGCCCGCTGGTTCTGCCGTCCATCCAGGGTCGGCTGGGGGGGCGGCGGCTTACCGGCGGGTTTGAATTCTCGACGCAGGCGCTGCAGTTCCAGACCGACGACGGCCTGACCTGGCCCGGCGGCAACCTGCGGCTGGTGCACACCGATGCCAACGGCAAGGCCCCGGCGCAAGGCGAATTGCGGGCCGACCGGCTGGACCTGGCGGCCCTGGCGCAGGTCGCCAGCCGTCTGCCGCTGGGAGCAGCCGCCCACGAC
>NZ_QAIM01000306.1:2898-3528 GCF_003061035.1 Acidovorax sp. HMWF018 | reverse complement strand
CACCTACACGCCCCAGGGGCTGGTGGACGAGATCCAGGCCACTTGGAAGGGGCCGCTGGATGCGCTGCAGCAGTACCAAGTCAAGGGGCGCATCCAGGGGCTGGCGCTGGCCGGTGCCACTGACGGCGCAACCCCCGCCCACCTGGGCCTGCGGGGCGCCAATGTGGACATCGACATGACCCAGGCAGGGGGCAAGGCGGCGCTGACCATGGCGTCGGGGGCGCTGGTGCTGCCGGGGGTGTTCGAGGAGCCCGTCCTGCCGCTCGACCGGCTCAGTGCCGACGTGCGCTGGCAGGTGGACGGCGGCCGTATCGCCGTGCAGGCCAACGATGTGCAGTTTGCCAATGCCGATGCGCAGGGCGATGCCCGCGCCACCTGGCACACCAGCGACCCCTCCAAGGCGCCCCACCGGTCGCGTTTTCCGGGGGTGTTGGACCTCACCGGCACGCTGCACCGCGCCGACGGCACACGCGTGCACCGCTACCTGCCCTTGTCGATCCCCGCCGAATCCCGCCACTACGTGCGCGATGCGGTGGTCGCCGGCAGCGCCAGCAATGTGCAGTTCCGCGTCAAGGGCGATCTGCACGACCTGCCTTTCAATGACCCCAAGCAGGGCGAGTTCCGCATTGC
>NZ_QAIM01000306.1:0-2888 GCF_003061035.1 Acidovorax sp. HMWF018 | reverse complement strand
TCAAGGACGTCACCTACGCCTACGTACCCACCGCGCTGCAACCCGCAGGCACCCTGCCCTGGCCTGCGCTGGCCGATCTGGGGGGCGAGCTGATTTTTGAACGCTCGTCCATGCAGGTGCGCGGCGCCAGCGGCGGCTTTGCGGGTAGCAAGGGCTTGCGGCTGTCCAAGGTCGAGGCGCGCATTCCAGACCTGGCGCATACCGTGGTCGGCGTGAGTGCCGATGCGCGCGGCCCGCTGGCCGAGCTGCTCACGCTCATGACCACCTCGCCGCTGGGCGGTATGACGGGCAATGCGCTGGAGCAGGCCAGCGGCACGGGCAACGCCGACTTCCAGCTGCGGTTGAGCCTGCCCATCAGCGACATCAACAAATCCAAGGTGCAGGGCAGCGTCACGCTGGCGGGCAACGAACTGCGCATCACCCCCGACACCCCTGCACTCACCCGCGTGCGTGGCGCCGTGCAGTTCAGCGAGACCGGGTTTTCGCTGTCCAATGTGCAGGCCCAGGCGCTGGGCGGCCCCGTGCGGCTGGAAGGCGGCATGCGCGCGCTGGCGGCCAATGCCCCGGCCACCGAGTCGGCGGTGCAGATCCGTGCCCAGGGCACCGCCACGGCCGAAGGGCTGCAGCAAACCCCGCAGCTGGGCATGTTGTCGCAACTGGCGCGGCGGGCCACCGGCAGCGCACCGTACACACTGGCCCTGTCTTTTCGACGCGGGGTGCCTGAGCTGCAGGTGAACACCAGCCTGCAGGGCCTGGCCCTGGCCTTGCCGCCCCCGCTGGGCAAGGCTGCGGACAGCAGCCTGCCCTTGCGCTTCGACAACCAGGTGGCGCGCGAATCGTTGGCGGGCTTGGCGAACAACAACGGAAACGGCAGCAATGCCCCACCGCTGCGGGACCAGATCACGCTCGACCTGGGCGCGCTCGGTTCGGCCATCTATGTGCGCGACCTGAGCGGCCCCCAGCCCCGCGTGCTGCGCGGCGCCATCGGTGTGGGCCTGAACAATGGCGAGTTCGCCCCCATGCCTGCACAAGGTGTGGCCGCCAACATCAACCAGGGCAAGCTGGACGTGGATGCGTGGGACGATGTGCTCACCCGGGCCACTGCCGCCGAGCCCGCCGCACGCAGCGCTGGAGCGGCTGCAGCACCGGCGGGGCAGGCCATGGCGCAGGACTATCTGCCCACCACACTGGCGCTGCGTGCGCGGGAACTCACTCTGCAAGGCCGCACCTTGCACAACGTGGTGGCAGGCGCGCTGCGGGAGGGCACCACCTGGCGTGCCAACCTTGATGCCACCGAACTCAATGGCTATCTGGAATACCGCCAGCCCGGGTCGCCCGAGTTCAGCAACGGCCGCTTGTTTGCCCGCCTGTCGCGTGTGAACATGCCGCAAAGCGATGTGACCCAGGTCGAAGAGCTGCTCAACGAGCAACCGGGCAACTTGCCCGCGCTGGACATCGTGGTGGACGACTTTGAGCTGCGGGGCAAGCGGCTGGGGCGGGTGGAGATGGAGGCCCAGAACCGGGGCGGTGAGGGCGTGCTGCGTGAGTGGCGCCTGTCCAAGTTCAACATCACCGCGCCTGAGGCGGCATTCACCGCCAGCGGCAACTGGGCGGTGCTCAACGCCGCTGCGGCCGGCCCCCGCTCTGCCGAGCGGCGCACGGTGCTGAGCTTCAAGCTCGATATTCGCGATTCGGGCGACCTGCTGGCCCGCCTGGGCATGGCCAACGTGGTGCGGCGTGGCAAGGGCCGCATGGAAGGGCAGGTGGGCTGGATTGGGGCGCCGTTCAGCCCCGACTACCGCAGCATGACCGGGCAGATCAACCTGAATGTCGAGTCCGGCCAGTTTTTGAAGGCCGACCCCGGGCTGGCCAAGCTGCTGGGCGTGCTCAGTTTGCAGTCGCTGCCGCGCCGGCTGACTCTCGATTTTCGGGATGTGTTCAGCGAAGGTTTTGCGTTCGATTTTGTGCGGGGCGATGTGCGCATCGAGCGCGGCGTGGCCACCACCAACAACCTGCAGATGAAGGGCGTCAACGCAGCCGTGCTGATGGAAGGCAGCGCCAACATCGATCAGGAAACGCAGGACCTGCGTGTGGTCGTGGTGCCTGAGATCAATGCCATGACCGCCTCGCTCGTGGCCACGGCCATCAACCCGGTGATTGGCCTAGGCAGCTTTTTGGCCCAGGTGTTTTTGCGTGGCCCGCTCATTGAGGCGGCCACGCAGGAGTTCCGCATCGATGGCACCTGGACCGATCCCCGGGTGGTGCGCGTGGCGCGCCGCGCACGCGAAGCGAGCCCTGCCACCGAAGCGGCGCCCCGCGCCAGCCCACCCCCCAAGACCGGAGAACCTTCATGAAAGTTGCTGCCATCCAGATGGTGTCCAGCACCGCGCTGGACGACAACCTGCGGGTTACGCGTGAGCTGCTGGAGCAGGCTGCGCAGGGTGGCGCCGAGCTGGCGGTGTTGCCAGAGTATTTTTGTCTGATGGGATACAAGGACACCGACAAGCTCGCCTTGCGCGAGACCGCTGGCGCCGGAGTGATCCAGCAGTTTCTGGCTGACACCGCACGCGCGCTGCAGATGTGGATTGTGGGAGGCACCCTGCCTATGGCCACCGATGCGCCGGACCGGGTGCGGAATACCACGCTGGTCTTTGACCCGACGGGTGCCTGCGTTGCGCGCTACGACAAGATCCACCTCTTTCGCTTCAGCAACGGCGCTGAGCAGTACGACGAAGGCCGGGTCATCGACGCTGGCGATACCCCGGTGCAGTTTGACCTGCAAGCCCGCAGTGGTCAGCGCTGGCGCGTGGGGCTGTCCGTGTGTTACGACCTGCGCTTTCCGGAGTTGTACCGCGCGCATGCCCGAGCGGGAGCCGACCTGCTGCTGG
>NZ_QAIM01000030.1:0-14281 GCF_003061035.1 Acidovorax sp. HMWF018 | reverse complement strand
CTCTTCGCGCAGACGCGGAAGCACTGACCGCGTCTGCTCCTGCACCACTGTGGCGATTGCTTCGCGCAAGCGCTGGTCCAGCACTACATCCACGCGCTGCATGACGCGGTGCACCATGTACTCCTCCATCCCATCTGGCAAGGCGCGGGCCGCAACGGGCGCAGCCCCTGGCTTTGGGCCAGCAGGGGTGGCAGCATGAACCGCCGGGCGAGGTTGGACATGGGATAACGTAGAACGTGATGCCGGGGGAGCGGCCACAGGGATTGGCGCAGCCACCGGAGAGGCCACAGGACGCTCTGTGGCGGGGGGCGCAGCGACCTGCGCCGCACCAGCCGGTCGCGCAGTGGGCAATGCAGGCCTGGCCAACGCCACAGACTGCGACGGCGACAGGACGGTGGTGCGGACCGCCGGATTTGAAGCCCCCGGCGCGAGGGGCGCCACGCCAGGCACCTGCACCACTTCGGTGAGCGTGGGTACAAACCGCGGAGGGGTTTTGGGTGGGAGCGCCATCAGCCCGCTTTCAACACCAGATCATGGCGGGTAATGGCGTAGCCCCGGGACGCGTAGTGGCGCCAGCGCGCACGTGCCTGGGCGCGGTCGGTTTCGTCCTGGGCGCTCACCACTTCGACCAGACGGTCAAACCGGCCAAAACCTTCCGGGACTTCCGCATTCAGGTTCAACAGCACTTCGTGATGCGGTGCCAGACGTGCATCCTGCGCCAGCAACACCGGAGAGGCCTGAACCAGCTCCTCGTCCGAGTCGGCGTGGCAATGGGCCACAAAGTCCTGGGGGGCCAACAACCAGAGCATGCGGTCCAGCGCCTGAAGCGCATCCGCAGGCGCGGCAATGACCAAACGAGCCCCGCTGCGCTGCACCTTGCGCGCAAACCGGCATGCGTAGGCCAGCTTGTCGGGTGCGTTGAAGTGAAAGGCTACCTCGGTCATGACGCGTCACGCAGCCTTGGTGCTGGAGGACCGCTTGGCGGCTGGCTTGCCCACAGCTCCAGCAGCGGCCGTCCTGGTCACGGAGCGTGACGCGGACTTGGGTGCCTTGGCTTGTCGGACCTGCGACCTGGACTGCTCCAGCACATAGTGCACCAGCAGGCCGACCGGGCGTCCTGTGGAACCCTTGGCCGCGCCTCCCTTCCAGGCAGTGCCCGCAATGTCCAAGTGAGCCCAGGGCATGTCGCCGACGAACTTCTGCAAGAACTTGGCAGCGGTGATGGAGCCACCCGCACGGCCCGCCACGTTGCCCATATCGGCAAAGTTGGTCTTGAGGCCGTCTGCATAGTCATCGTCCAGCGGCATGCGCCAGCAGAGGTCTTGCGCGGCCTCACCAGCTGCCTGCAAGGACTCCGCCAGACCGTCGTTATTGGCAAACAAACCACTGCGTACGCCCCCCAAAGCGATCACGCAGGCGCCGGTCAGCGTCGCAATATCCACCACGGCGGCAGGCTTGAATCGCGCTGCATAGGTCAACGCATCACACAACACCAGGCGCCCCTCCGCGTCGGTGTTCAAAATCTCGATGGTCTGGCCGCTCATGCTGGTGACCACATCGCCAGGTTTGACAGAACGCCCGTCCGGCATGTTTTCGCAGGCGGGAATCAGGCCCACCACATTGATGGCCGGCTGCAGTTCGCCCAGCGCGCGGAAGGTGCCCAGCACGCTGGCAGCGCCGCACATGTCGAATTTCATCTCGTCCATCTCGGGCGCGGGCTTGATCGAGATGCCGCCGGTGTCAAAGGTGATGCCCTTGCCCACCAGCACGATGGGTGCCTGGTCCTTGGCAGCGCCGTTGTAGCGCAGCTCGATGAAACGCAGGGGCTCTTCAGAGCCCTTTGCCACAGCCATGAAGGCGCCCATACCCAGACGCGCCACCTCTGCCGGGCCATGGACCTTGCACTGGATGCGTGGCAGCTTGGCCAGTGTTTTGGCTGCATCCGCCAGCAGGCTGGGGGTTGCGTGGTTGGCTGGGCGGTTGCCCCACTCCCTGGCAAACTCCACACCAGCGACCAGGGCGACCCCGCTGTCAAACCCGTCACGCGCACTGGCAGCATCCGGCACACCCACCACACAGCGGCTCAGGCTGCGTGCTTCCACCTTGGTCTTGGTGGTGGTGTAGACATAGCTCACGTCTGCCACCGCCTGCACAACCGCGCTGACAGACGCCGCCGGGGCTGCGCCGGCAAAACACAGCACCACGCGCTTGGTCAGGGGCGCCTTGATGGCACCACCCAGTGCCTGCAGCGCCTGGCGCGTTGCGCGCGCCGACCCATCGCCCAACCCCACCAGCACCACGCGGCGGGCTGCAACGGCAGGCACCTGGTACAGCTGCAGGTGTTTGCCCGCCTTGGTGGTCAGATCTCCGTTCTTGAGTGCCAAGGCCGCCAGGGCAGAAAGCGCGTCCTTGCCCGGCTTGAAGCCCTCGGGAAGCAGGACGATCAGCAGGTCGCATTTCTCCGAGGCTGCCGCAGCAAGTTCAAGGGTCTTGAGATCAAAGTTCATAATTGGTGTTTTCCTTCCAGCCAATGTTATTCGATTCATCCATCCGCAAGGAGCTGGCGCGCAGCTTCGGCGCGACCCTTGTGGTGCTGGTGACCGTGGTCATGACCATGATGCTCATCCGCACGCTGGGCCAGGCCTCCAAGGGCAGTGTCAGCCCGTCCGACGTGATGCTCGTCATGGGTTTCACCGTCTTGGGGCAATTGCCCACCATTCTCAGCCTCAGTCTGTTCATTGCGGTGGTCGGCACGCTGTCGCGCATGTACCGCGACAGCGAAATGGTGATCTGGTTCGCCAGCGGGCGCGGCCTGATCAGTCTGGTGCGACCCCTGCTGCGCTTTGCCTGGCCGGTGATGGTGGTGATTGCCGTACTGTCGCTGCTGGTGTGGCCCTGGGCCAACTCCCAGATCCAGGAGCTCAAGACCCGCTACGAGCAGCGCAGCGACATCGACCGCATTGCACCGGGCGAGTTCCAGGAGTCGTCCAACGGCAGCCGGGTGTTCTTCATCGACAAGGACACCCCAGACACGCAGGCCGCCAACAACGTCTTCATTGCCGCCAATGACGGCAAACGCGAATCCGTCACCTCCGCCCGCAGCGCCCGGCTGGAGACCCAGGGCGGTGAACGCATGGCCCTGCTGAGCGACGGTCAGCGCCTGGAGACCTCGCGGGACAAGCCCGGCGTGAAGATCAGCGAGTTCAGCCTGTACGGCACCCGCATCGGTAGTGCGGCCCCAGGTGCGGCGGAAGAACTGGCGGTGAAGACACGCACGACCTACGACCTCGTGATGCGGCCGCTGCCGGCCTACCGCGCCGAGCTGGGCTGGCGGCTGGGCCTGGCACTGGCCGCGCTCAACTTTGTGCTGCTGGGTCTGGCTGTGGCCAGCGTCAACCCACGCGCAGCGCGCAGCACGAGTATGGTGTTTGCGCTGTTTGCTTTCATCGTTTATTACAACCTCATGACCCTGGGCCAGAGCTGGGTGGGCGCGGACCGGCTGGGCCTGACCAGTTTCATGGTGCTGCTGCACGGTGGCATGCTGGCGGCCTCACTGCTGGTGCTTGCTGTCCGACACAACCAATGGACGATGGGCCGGCTATGGCAGTCCCTGCGCACCGGAGGGCAGTCCGCATGAAAACCATCCGCCGCCTGATTCACCGTGAGGCGCTGGGCGCCGTCACCTTCGTCACTGTGGGCTTTCTGGCCCTGTTCTTCTTTTTTGACCTGGTGGATGAGCTCCGCTGGGTGGGCCGTGCGGGGGAGGATGGCTACCAGCTATCGCACGCGCTGCTGTTTGTGGTGCTCAGCATTCCCAGCCACCTGTATGAACTGCTGCCCATCACCGTACTGATCGGCACCATCTTCGTGATGGCGCGCCTGGCTCAAAGCTCGGAGTTCACCATCATGCGCACCAGCGGCATGGGCCCCTGGCGGGCGCTGCGCACCCTGCTCACGCTGGGTGGCGTCTTCGTGCTGCTGACCTTTGCTGTCGGTGACTACCTGGCCCCCCTGACGGACCGCACCGCCCAGCTCATCAAGGTGCGCTACCTGGGGCGGCTGACAGCTGGGGCCACGGGCGCATGGCTCAAAGAGCGGCAGGAAGACCACTCCTTTGCCGTCAACGTGCGCGCGCTCACCCCCAATGGCGGCATGCTGGACGTGCGCATCTTCGAGTTTGACGACAAGGGCCGCCTGGCGTCGCAGACGCGGGCCGCGTCAGGGCAGTTCGGCTCAGATGGAGCGTGGACCCTGGAGAAGGTGCAGCGTAGTCATTTTGAACAGCAAAGCGACAAGAACGAGGCCCGCGTGGAGCACCTGGAAAGCCCCTCCCTGCAGTGGCCGACCAAGATCAGTGCCGACATGGTGGCAGCCTCTTTGCTCAAGCCCGACCGCATGGCCACCCTGGACCTCTTTCAGTTCATCCGGCACCTGAACGCCAACGGCCAGTCCGCCCAGAAGTACGAGATCGAGTTCTGGCGCAAGGTGTTCTACCCCTTGAGCTGTCTGGTGATGGTGGTGCTGGCGCTGCCTTTTGCGTACCTGCATTTCCGCTCGGGCGGCATCGCGGGCTACGTGTTCGGCGGCGTGATGGCGGGCATCAGCTTCTTCCTGCTCAACAACGTCTTTGGCTATGCTGGCAACCTGCAAAACTGGTCGCCATGGCTGACAGCGGCGGCGCCCGGCCTGATCTACTCCCTGCTCTCGCTGGCGGCCTTTGGCTGGCTGGTGCTGAGACGCTGACACCCTGACCTCGCCCCGACCCATGACCCACGCCATCGTCCTGTTTGCCCACGGGTCCCGAGACACCCTGTGGCGCGCCCCCATGGAGGCAGTCGCAACGCGCATTGCCTCCCAAAGTCCGGACCGCCGGGCCATCTGTGCCTACCTGGAACTGTGTGAACCCGCCCTGCCGGACGCCGTCCGGCAATTGGTGGCCGATGGGGCCACCGCCGTCACAGTGGTTCCGATGTTTCTGGGCACCGGCAAACACGCCCGAGAGGATTTGCCCCTGCTGGTGCAGGAGCTGCGCACCACCCACCCCGCCGTGCAATTCCACGTCCAGGCCGCCATAGGGGAGGATCCACGCATGACGGCCTTGATGGCAGAGATCGCCTGCGAAAGCCCGCCGCTCTGAAATTTCTGGGGTGCGGTTCATTCGCTTAGACGACTGCAGCATAATGATGCAATCCTTTAGGCGATATTCGATATGAATCTGCACCAATTCCGCTTCGTTCAAGAGGCTGCGCGCCGCAACCTCAACCTGACCGAGGCCGCCAAAGCCCTGCATACCTCGCAGCCAGGCGTCTCCAAAGCCATCATCGAGCTGGAAGAAGAACTGGGCGTGGACATCTTCGCCCGGCACGGCAAACGCCTCAAGCGCATCACCGAGCCCGGCCAGCATGTGCTCAAAAGCATCGAAGTCATCATGCGCGAGGTGGGTAACCTGAAGCGCATTGGCGAGCAGTTCAGCGCGCAAGACAGCGGCACCCTCAGCATCGCCACCACCCACACCCAGGCGCGCTATGTGCTGCCGGTGCCTGTGGCCCGCCTGCGCGAGGCCTACCCCAAGGTCAACGTGAGCCTGCACCAGGCCACACCGCACGAAGTGGCCCGCATGATCATCGACGAGGTGGCCGAGATCGGCATGGCCACCGAATCCCTGGCTGACTACCCCGAACTCGTCACCCTGCCCTGCTACGAATGGCAGCACGTGCTGGTGGTGCCCAACGACCACCCTCTGGCGCAAAAGGAACGCATCGGTCTGGACGACCTCGCGCACGAAGCGCTGATCACCTACCACCCCTCATTCACCGGGCGCGGCAAGATCGACCACGCCTTCGCAGCACGCAAGCTCACGCCCCGCATCGTGCTCGAAGCCATCGACTCTGACGTGATCAAGACCTATGTGCGCCTGGGCCTGGGCATCGGCATCGTGGCCGAGATGGCCATGCGCGACGACCCGGTGGGCGACCTGGCCGTGCGCCCCGTGGGCCACCTGTTCGGGCAGAGCGTGGCCCGCGTGGCCTTCAAGCGCGGCGCCTACCTGCGCAACTTTGTCTACAAGTTTGCCGAGCTGCTCAGCGACCGCCTGAGCCGCGAGCTGATTGCCCGCGCGATGACGGGCCATGTCAACGACTACGAGCTGTGACCTCCGTCCAGCCCCAGAAGCACCCTGAACCCTTCCAGAATTTCCTCGTTTTCCACGCTGCTGCGCCATGACCTCCACCACCGCCCGCACACCCGCCTTCCCCAGCAAGCTGCCCAACGTCGGCACCACCATCTTCACCGTGATGTCGGCGCTGGCCACCGAACACAAGGCGGTGAACCTGGGCCAGGGCTTTCCTGACTTTGAATGCGCGCCCGAGCTGGTGAACGCCGTCACCGCCGCCATGCAAGCCGGCCACAACCAGTACCCGCCCATGACCGGTGTGCCCGCCCTGCGCGAAGCCGTGGCCCGCAAGATCGAGGCACTGCATGGCCGCGCCTACAACCCCAACACCGAAATCACCATCACCGCCGGTGCCACGCAGGCCATCATCACCGCCATCCTGGCCATCGTGCACGCGGGTGACGAGGTGATCGTGCTCGACCCCTGCTACGACAGCTACGTGCCGAACATCGAGCTGGCCGGTGGCAAGGCCGTGCGCGTACCGCTCACGCCCGGCACCTTCCGCCCTGACTTTGCCAAGATCAGCGCGGCCATCACGCCCCGCACCCGCGCCATTCTCATCAACAGCCCGCACAACCCCAGCGCCACCATCTGGACGGCCGAGGAAATGCGCCAGCTGGAAGACCTGCTCGCCCCCACCGACATCCTGCTCATCAGCGACGAGGTGTACGAACACATGGTGTTCGACGGTGTCGAGCACCAGAGCGCCGCGCGCTTTCCCGGCCTCGCCGCGCGTGCCTTCATCGTGTCGAGCTTTGGCAAGACCTTCCACGTCACCGGCTGGAAGGTCGGCACCGTGGCCGCCCCTGCCGCACTGACGGCCGAGTTTCGCAAAGTGCACCAGTTCAACGTGTTCACCGTCAACACGCCGGTGCAGCATGGCCTGGCGGCCTACCTGCAAGACCCCACGCCTTATCTGCAGCTGCCCGCGTTCTACCAGGCCAAGCGCGACCTGTTCCGCGAGGGCTTGGCAGGCTCGCGCTTCAAGCTGCTGCCCAGCACGGGCAGTTACTTCCAGTGCGTGGACATTTCGGCCATCAGCGATTTGAACGAGGCCGATTTCTGCCAGTGGCTCACCCGCGAGGTGGGCGTGGCGGCGATTCCACTGTCTGCGTTTTATGGCGACGGGTTTGACCAGCGTGTGGTGCGGTTCTGCTTCGCCAAGAAGGACGAGACGCTGCGCGCTGCGCTGGAGCGGCTGCGCAAGCTCTGATCCGCAGGGCCCTCCAGGGCTCTTACTTTGTCTGCCTTGCCAACCACACACCCGCAGCCGCCAGCGCCATCCCCGACAGCGCCCAGCCGCTGAGCGTCTCGCCAAACATCGCCCAGGCGATCAGCGCTGTGGTGGGCGGGGTCAGGTAGAACAGGCTGGCCACATTGACCGCGCCGCCCCGGCGGATGAGCAGGTTCAACAGGCTCACGGCCCCCAGTGAGAGCACCAGCACCAGCCAGCCCAGCGCAAACACAAACTCGCCGGTCCACGATATGGCCATGGATTCGGTGGCGTAGGCGACGGCGGCCATGGCCACCGCACAGGGCAGGTACTGGATCACGGAGCCCGTGCGCAAGTCGAACGAGGGGCAAAACCGCTTCTGGTACAGCGTGCCCGCCGTGATGCCCAGCAGCGCGACCACCGCCGGCAGCAGCATGCCCAGCAAAGCACCCGCCGGCACGGTAGCCACCTTGCCGGCCACCACCAGCGCCACGCCGGTGAAGCCCAGGGCCAGGCCCGCCCATTGGGCAGGCCGCACCTTCTCGCCCAGCAAAGCCCCGGCCACCAGGGCTGTCAGCAGCGGCTGCAACCCCACCACCAGCGCTGTAATGCCCGACGGCAGCCCGTGCCCAATGGCCATGAACACCCCGCCCAGGTACACACCGTGCACCAGCAGGCCCGACACCCCAATGTGCAGCCAGGCCCTGCCCGAAGGCGGCCACGGCGCATGCGCCACGGCAACCACCGCGAGCATGAGCACGATGACAATGGCAAACCGCAGCGCCAGAAAGGTCAGCGGCTCCACATACGGCAGCCCCAGCTTGGCGCCGATAAAGCCGGTGCTCCAGAGCGCCACAAACAGCAGGGGGACGAGGGAATCGAGCGGACTGGAAGCGCTGGGACGGAGCGGTGTGGCCTGGGTCATGGAGAACAGAAGCGTGATGCAGGGTGGGGATGATCGCAGCTTGCGAGCGCTTTTGCTGCAGGCCAATGTGAGCGTTCTCTAATGACCCGTTGGGAGAACGGACAGACCTCAAGGTGCGCCACACCTGCCGAGCGTGCTGACGCCCGAAACCGGTGCGAGAACCGGCAAACCCGCGCTACAGGCAAAACTTTGAATAGAAACGGTCTATAGCGCTTGAATATCATGCGCATACAGCTATAAATTCAATAGCAAATTGCCATACATCTTTCTGCCAGCCAGGCCTGGCGCCCGCGCATCTTGATGCGATCTTGATACCCCACACCGCACTCTTGCGCCCATCTTGATGCGGCCGTTCCTAGCATCGGTCCATGTCTCAAGGAGGACGCTATGGACTGGATATTGATGGCGGTGGGAGGCCTGCTCTGGCTGGCCGTCTATGGCTTGGCCAAGGGTTGCGCGCTGCTGCATCACCAAGCACAAGGGGGGCGGTCATGAACAGCGGCTGGATGATTCTGGCGGCCGTGCTGGCTGCTGCGCTTTTGGTGTACCTGATCGCCGTGCTGCTGCGGCCGGAGGACTTTTCATGAGCACCGGTGCCTGGCTGCAATTGGCGGTGTTTTTGGCACTGCTGCTGGCGCTGGCTTGGCCGCTGGCGCGTTACATCGACACCGTGATGGCGGGCCGCTTTGCGCTGGGACGGAGGCTGGAAGGCCCGCTGTTCCAACTGGCAGGCGTGCGGCCCGATGAAGAAACCGGCTGGCTGCGCTACGCGCTGGGCCTGCTGGTGTTCAATGGCCTGGGCTTGCTGGCGGTGTATGCGCTGCAGCGCTGGCAAGCGGTGCTGCCGCTCAACCCTCAGGGCATGGCTGCGGTGGCACCCGATTCGGCCTTCAACACCGCCATCAGCTTTGTCACCAACACCAACTGGCAAGGCTATGGCGGCGAGAGCACCATGAGCTACCTCACGCAGATGCTGGCGCTGACGGTGCAGAACTTTCTGTCTGCCGCGACGGGCTTGGTGGTGGTCATCGCGCTGGTGCGTGGCTTTTCAAGGCACTCAGCACAATCCATTGGCAATGTGTGGGCCGACCTGACCCGCGCCACGCTGTGGGTGCTGCTGCCCCTGTCGCTGGTGTTGGCCGTGGTGTTTGCAGGCCAGGGCGTGATCCAGAACCTGTCGCCCTACACGCCAGTGCAGACGCTGGAGCCCGTGCACTATGACGCGCCCAAGCTCGATGGCGCGGGCCAGCCGGTGCTGGACGCTCAGGGCGCCCCGGTGACGGAACCCGCCACGCAAGCCACGCAGACGCTGGCCATGGGCCCCGTGGCCTCGCAGTTGGCCATCAAGATGCTGGGCACCAACGGTGGCGGCTTCTTCAACGCCAACTCGGCCCACCCGTTCGAGAACCCCTCGGCCGCCAGCAACCTGCTGCAGATGCTGGCGATCTTCCTCATCCCCGCCGCGCTGTGCCTGGTGTTTGGCCGCATGGTGGGCGATGAGCGCCAGGGCTGGACGATTCTGGCCACGATGAGTCTGCTGTTTGTGGTCGCCGTGGTAGCTGCCACCGCCTTCGAGCAGCAAGGCAACCCACTGCTGGCATCGCTGGGTGTAGACCAAACTGCCAGCGCCCTGCAGGCAGGCGGCAACATGGAAGGCAAGGAAACGCGCTTTGGCATCGCCACCTCGGCCCTGTTCGCCGTCATCACCACAGCCGCCAGCTGCGGCGCGGTGATTGCGATGCACGACAGCTTCACACCCCTGGGCGGCATGGTGCCCATGGTGCTGATGCAGATGGGCGAGGTGGTGTTTGGCGGTGTCGGCTCGGGCCTGTACGGCATGCTGGTGTTCGCCATCATGGCGGTGTTCATCGCCGGGCTGATGATTGGCCGCACGCCCGAGTACCTGGGCAAGAAAATCGAGACGCATGAGATGAAGCTCGTCTCCATCACCATCCTGATCACGCCCCTGCTGGTGCTGCTGGGCACGGCCGTGGCGGTGATGAGCGAGGCAGGCCGCGCAGGCCTCTCCAACCCCAGCGCACACGGCTTCAGCCAGGTGCTGTACGCGCTGTCTTCTGCCGCCAACAACAACGGCAGCGCCTTCGCAGGCCTGTCGGCCAGCACCCCCTTCTACAACGTGCTGCTGGCCGTGGCCATGTGGCTGGGCCGCTTTGGCGTGATCGTACCGGTGCTGGCCATGGCCGGGTCCCTCGCCGCCAAGAAGCGCGCTACCGCCACCGATGGCACCTTGCCCACCCACGGCCCGCTGTTCGTGGCGCTGCTGGCTGGCGTGGTGCTGCTGGTGGGCTTGCTGAACTATGTGCCCGCCCTCGCGCTGGGCCCGGTGGTAGAGCATCTCGTGCTCACACCCCGTTAAGAAATGGCTGGGAGATTGTGATGACTCGCAAAACATTGACCCTGTTCGACCCCGCCCTGGTACGCCCCGCGCTGCTGGAGGCTTTCAAGAAGCTGGACCCGCGCGTGCAATGGCGCAACCCGGTGATGTTTGTGGTGTACGTGGGCAGCGCCTTCACCACCGCGCTGGCCGCCAGCAAGCCCGAGGGCTTTACCGCTGCCGTGGCGCTGTGGCTGTGGTTCACCGTGCTGTTTGCCAACTTTGCCGAGGCCATGGCCGAAGGCCGCAGCAAGGCCCAGGCGGCCTCGCTGCGCGGCCTCAAAAAGCAGACCTGGGCCAAAAAGCTGGATGGCCAGTTTGACCGCACCACCCCACGCACGGCCATGACCTGGCTGCCGGTGGAGGCCGCCCACCTGCGCAAGGGCGACGTGGTGCTGGTGGAAGCCGGTGACACCATTCCCGCCGACGGCGAGGTGATCGACGGGGTGGCGTCGGTGGACGAAAGTGCCATCACGGGCGAATCGGCCCCGGTGATCCGCGAATCCGGCGGCGACTTCTCGGCCGTGACCGGCGGCACCCGCGTGCTGTCCGACTGGATCGTGGTGCGAGTGGCCGTGAACCCTGGCGAGACCTTTGTCGACCGCATGATCGCCATGGTGGAGAACGCCAAGCGCCACAAGACCCCCAACGAGATCGCGCTGACCATCCTGCTGGTGGCGCTGACCATCGTGTTCCTGGGCGTGGTGGTTACGCTGCTGCCGTTCTCGCTGTTCAGCGTGCAGGCCAGCGGCGCGGGCGAGCCTGTGAGCCTGGTGGTGCTGGTGGCGCTGCTGGTGTGCCTGATCCCCACCACCATTGCAGGCTTGCTCAGCGCCATTGGCGTGGCGGGCATGAGCCGCATGATGCAGGCCAATGTGATCGCCACCTCGGGCCGCGCGGTGGAGGCTGCGGGCGATGTGGACGTGCTGCTGCTGGACAAGACCGGCACCATCACCCTGGGCAACCGGCAAGCCAGCCAGTTCGTGTCTGCGCCCGGGGTGACTGATGCCGCATTGGCCGATGCCGCCCAGCTCGCATCGCTGGCCGACGAAACCCCCGAAGGCCGCAGCATCGTGGTGCTGGCCAAGCAGAAGTTCAACCTGCGTGAGCGTGATCTCTCCAGCCTGCAGGCGGTGTTTGTGCCGTTCACGGCGCAAACCCGCATGAGTGGTGTAGACCTGCCCGGCGCCCGCCTGCTGCGCAAGGGCGCGGCCGACGCCATCCGCAAGCATGTGGAAGCCCTGGGCGGGCGCTTCCCCACCGCCGTGCAGACGGCGGTGGACGATGTATCGCGCCGTGGCAGCACCCCGCTGGTTGTGGCCGACGGCGCCCACGTGCTGGGCGTGGTGGAGCTCAAAGACGTAGTCAAGGGCGGCATCAAGGAGCGCTTTGCCGAGCTGCGCCGCATGGGTATCAAGACCGTAATGGTGACCGGCGACAACCGCCTGACGGCCGCCGCCATTGCCGCCGAAGCGGGTGTGGACGACTTCCTGGCCGAGGCCACACCCGAGGCCAAGCTGCAGCTCATCCGCAGCTACCAGGCCAATGGCCAGCTGGTGGCCATGACCGGCGACGGCACCAACGATGCGCCCGCCCTGGCCCAGGCCGACGTGGCCGTGGCCATGAACACCGGCACCCAGGCCGCCAAGGAGGCGGGCAACATGGTGGACCTGGACAGCAACCCCACCAAGCTCATCGAGATCGTGGAGACCGGCAAGCAGATGCTGATGACACGCGGCTCGCTCACCACCTTCAGCATTGCCAACGACATTGCCAAGTACTTCGCCATCATCCCTGCGGCGTTTGTCACCACCTACCCGCAGCTGTCGGCGCTGAATTTCATGCACCTGGCCAGCCCCTCGTCGGCCATCCTGTCCGCCGTGGTGTTCAACGCGCTGATCATCATCTTCCTGATCCCGCTGGCCTTGAAAGGCGTGGCCTACCGCGCCGTGGGTGCCGCCGCGCTGCTGCGCCGCAACCTGGCCATTTATGGGCTGGGGGGCATGGTGGTGCCGTTCATTGGCATCAAGCTGATTGACATGGTGCTGGCGGCCGCAGGTCTGACCTGAGCTCTTCCCATTCCTAAACGCAGCTCCCCGAATCACTGACAAGGAAAATCGTATGCCTATCCGTATTCCCCGCGACGACGTGCCCGCCAGCCCAGGCGGCCTGCTGCGCCCTGCCCTCACGCTGTTCGTCGTGCTGTCCATCGTCACCGGCCTGCTCTACCCGCTGGCCGTGACCGGTGTCGCACAAACGGCCTTCCCGCACCAGGCCAACGGCAGCCTCATCACCCAGGGTGGCAAGGCAGTGGGCTCCGAGCTGATCGGCCAGTCGTTCACCGAGCCTGGCCACTTCTGGGGCCGCCCATCGGCCACAGCGCCCATGCCCTACAACGCATCGGCCTCGGGTGGCTCCAATCTGGGCCCCACCAACCCGGCGTTGACCGATACCGTCAAGGCGCGCATTGAAGCGCTCCGTGCCGCCGACCCGGGCAACACCCGCCCCGTGCCCGTGGACCTGGTCACCGCGTCGGCCAGCGGGCTGGACCCACACATCAGCCCGGCAGCCGCGGCCTACCAGAGCGAACGCGTGGCCCGTGCCAGAGGCCTGCCCGTGGGACAAGTGCAAGCCTTGGTACAGCAGCACACCGACACCCCCTGGCTGGGCCTGCTGGGCGAGCCGCGTGTGAACGTTCTGGCCTTGAATCTGGCACTCGATTCGCTATCAAATAAATAGCTATCAGCGCAATTGATACTAGCGCTTGAGGCCTATTCGACATCAAATTGGTGGATACACTGTGCCCATGCAGGATCGCCCCGACCCCGACGCGCTGCTGCAGCGCATCCAGCAAGAGCAGGCCCAGCAGCAGCGCGGGCGGCTCAAGGTGTTTTTTGGCGCCTGCGCCGGGGTGGGCAAGACCTTTGCCATGCTGTCCGCCGCCCGGGCGGCGCAGGCGCAGGGCCTGCCCGTCACCATCGGCGTGGTCGAAACGCATGGCCGCACCGACACCGAGGCGCTGACCGCACACCTGCCGCGCCTGCCGCTGCGCGCCCTGCCCTACAAAGACCGCACCCTGCCCGAGTTTGACCTGGACGCCGCCCTGGCCTGGAGCGCTGCGAACCCCGAGGGCCTGGTGCTGCTGGACGAGCTGGCCCACAGCAACGTGGCCGGATCGCGCCACCCCAAGCGCTGGCAAGACGCCGAAGAGCTGCTGGCCGCAGGCATCGACGTGTGGTCCACCATGAACGTGCAGCACCTGGAGAGCCTGAACGACATCGTCAGCGGTATCACCGGCATCCGCGTGTGGGAGACGGTGCCCGACCAGTTTTTTGACGCCGCCGACGAAGTGGTGGTGGTCGACCTGCCGCCCGACGAACTGCTGGCACGCCTGAAAGCCGGCAAGGTCTACTTGCCCCAGCAGGCAGAGCGTGCCGCTGCCAACTTCTTTCGCAAAGGCAACTTGCTGGCCCTGCGTGAGCTGGCCCTGCGCCGCACCGCCGACCGCGTGGACGACGAAATGCGCGCCTACCGCCGCGCCAGCACCACCACGCCAGAGGCCGTGTGGCCCAACCG
>NZ_QAIM01000305.1:0-1999 GCF_003061035.1 Acidovorax sp. HMWF018 | reverse complement strand
GTGCTTCCCGACGATGGCGTGCAGGGCACGCTGGTGGGCCGTGTGTGGGCCCCCCAAGGTGCTGTGCCCGGCCCGGCGGTGGTGGCACTGCGGCCCGAAGGTGTTTTCGACCTCAGCGCGCACTACCCCACCATGAGCACGCTGCTCGACACAATGGCGCCCGCCGAGGCAGTGCGTGCAGCCAGCGGCCAATACCTGTGCAGCGTGGACGACCTGCTGGCCAACAGCCTGCCCGGCACACGCGACACCACGCGCCCCTGGCTGCTGGCCCCGTGCGACCTGCAGGTGGTGAAGGCTGCGGGCGTGACGTTTGCCACCAGCCTCATCGAGCGCGTGATCGAAGAGCAGGCGCGCGGCGACGCCACCCGCGCGCAGGGCCTGCGCAGCCAGGTCATCGGCCTCATCGGCCAGAACCTGGCGGACATTCGCCCGGGCTCGCCCGAGGCCATGCGCCTGAAAGCGCTGCTGCAAGACAAAGGCCTGTGGTCGCAGTACCTGGAGGTGGGCATCGGCCCCGATGCCGAGGTGTTCACCAAGGCGCCGGTGCTGGCGTCCGTCGGCTGCGGGGACGACATCGGCATCCGCTCCGACTCGGCCTGGAACAACCCTGAGCCCGAGGTGGTGCTGGCCGTGAACAGCCGGGGCCAGATCGTGGGCGCCACGCTGGGCAACGATGTGAACCTGCGCGACATCGAGGGCCGCAGCGCCCTGCTGCTGGGTAAGGCCAAGGACAACAACGCGTCGTGCGCCCTGGGCCCGTTCATCCGCCTGTTTGACGGCAGCTTCGGGCTGGAGCAGGTGCGCAATGAAACCGTGCACCTGCGTGTGGCGGGCGCGGACGGCTTTGAGCTGCGCGGCATCAACACCATGGCCAGCATCAGCCGCGACCCTACCGACCTGGTGGCGCAGACCCTGGCCGCGCACCAGTACCCGGATGGGTTCATGCTGTTCATGGGCACGCTGTTCGCCCCCATCGAAGACCGCGACCAGCCAGGTGGCGGCTTCACCCACCACCTGGGCGACCTGGTGTCCATCCAGAGCGCCTGGCTGGGCGGCCTGCACAACCGCGTGGCGCACAGCGAGGCCGCGCCGCCCTGGCGCTTTGGCCTGCGCGCCTTCATGGCCAACCTGGCGCAGCGCGGGCTGCTGCAGGGCACAGCGCTTTGAGTCAAAAGAAAACAGGAGACAACCCCATGCTCAATGCCTTCATCGACCGCTGCTGCCGCTGGATCAACCTGCTCATTGCCCTGGCGCTGGCCGTGATGGTGGTGATGGTGTTTGGCAACGTGGTGCTGCGCTACGCGTTCAACTCCGGCATCGCCATCAGCGAGGAGGTTTCGCGCTGGCTGTTTGTGTGGATCACCTTCCTGGGCGCCATCGTGGCGGTGCGCGAGCGGGGCCACCTGGGCACGGACTTTCTGCTGGCGCGCCTGCCGCCGCTGGGCCAGCGCATCTGCCTCGCCATCAGCTACGCGCTGATGATCTGGTGCACCTGGCTGCTCTTCAGCGGCGCGCTGGCACAGGCGCGCATCAACTGGGATGTGGATGCGCCGGTCACCGGTGCATCCATGGCCATCTTCTATGCGTCGGGCGTGGTGTTTGCCGTGGCGGCGGGGCTGCTGCTGGCGCTGGACCTGTGGCGGATTGTGTCGGGGCAGATGCCCGACAACGAGCTGCTGCACATCGCCGAATCCGAAGAACTGGCCGCCGTGGGCAGCCAGTTGCCGCACACAGCCCCCGCGCCCACGGCTTCACGCCAGTGAACCCCACACCGCAATGACCTGGAGCGCTCTTTCATGACCGTTTTTATCTTCCTCGGCTCCCTGCTGGCCGCCATGGCCATCGGCGTGCCGATTGCCTACGCGCTGCTCGTGTCCGGCGCGGCCCTGATGTGGCACCTGGACCTGTTCGACGCGCAGATCCTGGCGCAGAACGTGATCAACGGCGCGGACAGTTTTCCGCTGCTGGCCGTGCCCTTCTTCATGCTGGCGGGCGAGAT
>NZ_QAIM01000304.1:49489-51706 GCF_003061035.1 Acidovorax sp. HMWF018 | reverse complement strand
GCTGGCGATAGTCCTGATGCCCCCCTCGCAGGGGACTCCAGCCGTGTTACGGGAACGCATTGTCGAGCGGGCTTCACACGGAGACGTTACCGTCCCCGCATGCCACTCTAGGCTACTCATGGTCGTACAAGAGGTCGCAGCACTTCAGACGAAGGTGCGACAAGGCAAAACAGAGCAGAGCACTCTGAGAGTCAGAGATGCGCAGCGCAATTGCAAGGTGACCAATCCATGGACGGATTTAGTCATCCCATTGGCGAGTTCCGCTTGTGGCGGACTCGACGGCAAGTTGCGCGAGCGCCACAGACGGCATCACTGCCGCGATGAAAGCAGGTTTAACCCTGCATTGCAGTCGGTTTTTCCCGCTGCAATTATCAAAACCACAACTATGTTGTGATCTGTAGAGAGTCGTTTTACCGGCTCTCAATCTCTAAATAAAAGCACTGTAAGTGCTTGATTTAATTGCTAATTATTTAGTGAGGCTAGCTACCTCTCTCAGAGCAACACGTTACGTGTCGCACCAAAACCCTCAATTATAGGCGGCATGCCCCTTCACCCCCCGCGTTACTCGACCCCAACCATCTTGTGGTGGGAGGCATGGCTGTTGCGGATGGCCTGTGGCCCGAGGGAGCCGATCAGCATGCCCGCCAGCGCGGCCAGCAAACCCGCCAGCTGCGCAGGAAAGATTGCCCCCGCCGGAGTGGACAGGAACAACAGCCAGGTCACCAGGCCCAGCACGATGGCAAAGATGGCGCCCTGTGTGGTGGCACGCTTCCAGTACAGGCCGAACACCAGCGGCACAAACGCTCCCACCAGCGGCACCTGATAGGCACCCGACACCAGCTCATAGATGGAGGTACCCTGCATGTAGATGGCATAGGCCAACACGCAGGCGCTGAAAACGAGCGTGGTGATGCGCATGGTGCGCAGGTGCTGCTTGTCCGAGCTGTGCGGACGGAACTGGCGCCAGATGTTTTCGGTGAAAGTGACGCTGGGCGCCAGCAGCGTGGCAGAGGCCGTGGACTTGAGCGCCGACAGCAGGGCCCCAAAGAACAGCACCTGCATCACAAAAGGCATCTTCTCCAGCACCAGCGTGGGCAGCACCTTTTGCGGGTCGTCCTTGAGCAGCGCAGCCGTTTCCGTGGGCATGATGATGAGCGCGCTGGCCACCAGGAACATGGGCACGAAGGCGAACAGGATGTAGCAGATGCCACCGATCACGGGACCGCGCGTGGCTGCCTGGATGTTGTTGGCCGACATCACACGCTGAAAGACGTCCTGCTGCGGGATGGAGCCGAACATCATGGTCACGCCCGCGGCGATGAAGAACACCACGTCATGGAATTTGGGCTCAGGCAGGAACCGGAACAGCTCACGGCTGGACGCGAACTCGATCACCTTGTCGGCCCCCCCGGCCATGTTGCCCGCAAACACGGCAATGACGGCCAGGCCCACCACCAGGATGATCATCTGAATGAAATCGGTGACCGCCACCGACCACATGCCGCCGAACAACGTGTACGCCAGGATGGAGACCACACCAATCGTCATGCCCACCGGAATGCTGATGGCACCGCCAGACAGCAGGTTGAACACCAGGCCCAGCGCTGTGACCTGGGCAGAAACCCAGCCCAGGTAGCTCAACATGATGATCAGCGAGCAGACGATTTCCACCGTGCGGCCATAGCGTTCGCGGTAATAGTCGCTGATGGTGAGCAGCGTCATGCGGTACAGCTTGCCGGCAAAGAACAGGCCGACCAGGATCAGGCAGAAGCCCGCGCCGAACGGGTCTTCCACCACATTGCCCAGACCGCCCTCGATGAACTTGGCGGGAATGCCCAGCACGGTCTCCGACCCAAACCAGGTGGCAAACGTGGTGGTGATGATCATGTACAGCGGCAGGTGGCGCCCGGCAATGGCAAAGTCCGCAGCGTTCTTCACACGCCGGGCTGCCAGCAAGCCGATGCCGATGGTGATCAGCAGGTAAACGATAACCAGGGTCAGCAGCACAGCGCGCTCCTCTCTCTTTTTGTCTCGGTCGGTCCAGGGTGAAGAAATCCGACCTGCACCCCGGCGCTCCCCACACCGGGGCACCGGGCATGCAGATCGTCAGAAAAGCCGGATTCTGATCAGCAGTTGGATGAGCAGCAAGCCCAGCACAAACCCGACCCCAGCAAAAATGATGCCTTGCAGCAGCCGGTTGGTGCGTTTTTGCGCTTC
>NZ_QAIM01000304.1:37227-49479 GCF_003061035.1 Acidovorax sp. HMWF018 | reverse complement strand
GTGCAGGCTCGTGGTCTGCCGGGCGCTGGCGCAGCGCGTCGTAGATGAGTCGTGGCAGCTCGGGCAGCAGCTTCGCATAGTGCGGCGCCTCGGCCCGCAGCTCGCGCCACAGGCGCTGGGGGCCCATCTGCTCCAGCATCCACTTTTCAAGGAAGGGCTTGGCCGTGCTCCACAGGTCCAGGTCCGGGTCCAGCTCGCGGCCCAGGCCCTCGATGTTGAGCAGGGTCTTTTGCAGCAGCACCAGCTGGGGCTGAATCTCGACATGGAAGCGGCGCGAGGTCTGGAACAGCCGCATCAGCACCAGGCCCAGCGAGATTTCCTTGAGTGGGCGGTCAAAATATGGCTCGCACACGGCGCGGATGGCCGACTCGAGGTCATTGACCCGCGTTTCGGGCGGCACCCAGCCGCTTTCGATGTGCAGCTCTGCCACCCGCTTGTAGTCGCGCCGGAAGAACGCCACAAAGTTCTGCGCCAGGTATTCCTTGTCCACTTCGGTCAGCGTGCCCACGATGCCGAAGTCCAGCGAGATGTAGCGGCCGAACGTGGCAGGCTCCAGACTCACCTGGATGTTGCCCGGGTGCATATCGGCGTGAAAAAACCCGTCGCGAAACACCTGGGTGAAGAAGATGGTGACGCCGTCGCGCGCCAGCTTGGGGATGTCCACACCGGCCTCCCGCAGGCGGTCGATCTGGCTGATGGGCACACCGTTCATGCGCTGCATCACCATGACCTCGGGGTGGCAGAAGTCCCAGCAGATCTCGGGGATCAGCACCAGGTCCAGCCCGGTCATGTTGCGGCGCAGCTGCGCAGCGTTGGCAGCCTCGCGCACCAGGTCCAGTTCGTCGTGCAGGTAATTGTCAAACTCTGCCACCACCTCACGGGGCTTCAGGCGCTTGCCATCGGCAGACAGGCTCTCCACCCATCCCGCCATCATGCGCATGAGGCTCAGGTCCTTCTCGATCACCGGCAGCATGCCAGGCCGCAGTACCTTGACGGCTACCTCGCGCTCAATGCCCTGGCGGTCGCGCAGCGTGGCGAAATGCACCTGGGCGATGGATGCGCTGGCCACCGGTGTGCGGTCGAAAGAGGTGAACACCTCGTCCACCGGACGACGGAAGGCACGCTCGATGGTGGCGATGGCGATGTCAGGGTCGAACGGCGGCACGCGGTCCTGCAGGCGGGCCAGTTCGTCGGCAATGTCGGGCGGAAGCAGGTCGCGGCGGGTGGACAGCACCTGACCGAACTTGACGAAGATAGGTCCCAGGCTTTCCAGCGCCTCGCGCAGGCGTTGCCCACGCGGTGCATCCAGATTGCGCCCGATGGACACGATGCGCGAGATCATGCGCAGCCACGGCTTTTGAAAGCTGTCGAGCAGCAAGCCATCCAGGCCGAACCGGAACACCACCCACAGGATGGCCGCTCCCCGCAAGAAGCGCTTCATGCGTCGGCCCGGTCCGAACCAGCCGAAGGTGACAGTGGCGCCGCCGCCGGCGCGCCGGGCGCCACCGGTGCCGTCGACACGACCACTGCAGAAGACGCCGCGCTGGCGGCAGCCATGCGCGAACCCACAAACTGGCGTAGCGCCTGCGCAGCCCGGCTGGCAAACTGCGCCAGCGTATGCGCAGGGGCATCGCCAATCACGCGGGCCAGGTCTTCCTCCACATCCCAGCGCACATGGTCCACCAGCCAGTTGATCTCGGCCGCCAGTTGCACATCCCCTTCAATGCGGATGGAGGGTTTGTCGCCTCGCAACGCAGCCTGGGCCAGGGTGATGGGGGAGGTATCGGTCACTTCCAGCCGCAGGTCTGGCACCGCGGATTCGGGCGCCAGGTTGAACAGGCCCGCAGGGGTGATCACCAGCGACAGGGAATAGGCCCGCCACTGCACCCTGGCGATGCGGCCCTTTTGGCGCACCAGCCGGTCCGTGGCTTCTTTCTCCTGCATCAGCACATGGTTGAGAAACAGCACCAGGCGCTGCTGCACCTCGTGGACCAGCCATTGCGGGGGCTGCGGGCCGGCTGCCAGGCGCTCGAAGAGGCCGTCCAGAAAAGGAAAAGGGGACTGTGGTGTTGCCATAGTCCCCGATTATTCCCTGAACTGGAATGCCCCTGGCACGCAGGGGCCCCGTGGGCGGTGTTTACTGCAGGGCTTGCACGCCTGCCACCAGCCAGCCGGTGTTGCCCGCCTTGGGCTTGGTCATGTTCCAGACCTCACGGAAGGGGCTGGGCCCGGCCGAGGGTTCTTCGCGGATCATGCCCGAGAACTCGACGCTGGCCATGTAGCCGTCGCCCAGGTCTTCGATGCCCAGCAGCTGCGCTTCGATCATGACCACATCGGTGTGATTGGGCTGCGTGCCCCGGTGGGCTTCGCGCTCGGTCAACTGGGTGCGGATCTCATCGAGCATGTTGTCCGTCATCATGGACCGCAGGGTGGCGATGTCCGAGCGGTCCCACGCGCCCTGCAAGGTCACGAAGTTGCGCTTGGCGGCCGCCAGGAAACCCTCGGTGTCGAAATCGGCGGGCACACCCCAGTTCTGCGAGCCCGACAGGCCCGAACCGATCACCACACCCGAACCCACGCCACCCTGCCCGGCACGCGAGGCATCAAATGCCATGCTGCTGCGCTCCCAGGGGCGGGCCGATGCGTCGTTGCCCACGTTGTTGGGGCTGTACTGCGGCGGCACCTGGGCAGCGGCGGGCGTTGCAGCCCCTGCGCCCTGAAAGGCGAACGGAGCACCACCTGCAGCATTGCCCGAGCCATTGCTACCGCCGTTACGCGACCGCATGACCATCTTGAAGATGGCAAACGCCGCCAGCGCCAGCAGCGCAATCATCAGGATGTTGCCAAAGCCCGCGCCCAGGCCCAGCGAGTGCGCCAGCCAGGCCAGGCCCAGACCCGCCGCCAGGCCGCCCAACATGGCACCCCAGGGCTTCTTGGCCGGCGCGGCCGGAGCCGCTGCCGGCGTGGCGGTAGCAGGCTTGGCTGCCGCAGCCGTGTTGGTCGCGCTTTGTGCCGGTGCGCCCGGCGTGGCGGGCGGCGTGGCCGACTCGCGCTGCGTCACATTGCTGGACTGCTTGCCCACCGATTTGCCACCACCCAGTCGCCGCGCGGCGTCGGCATCGGCGTGCGCAAACGCCAGCATCGCGACCAACACCACAGACCACAGTTTCATCATGACTTCTCCGTCTCCGTTATCGACCGAGCAAACCGCTCAGCACTTGATTCCAACATGGAGGGCCACAATGCCCCCCGTCATGTTGTGATAGTCCACATGCCCAAAACCATTTTTCTGCATGAGGCTTTTGAGTTCTTCCTGCCCCGGGTGCATGCGGATGGACTCCGCCAGATACCGGTAGCTCGCGTCGTCGCCCGCTACCAGCTTGCCCAGCTGGGGCAGCACCTTGAACGAGTACCAGTCGTACACCTTGGTCAGCGGCTGCGCCACTTTGGAAAACTCCAGCACCAGCAGCTTGCCGCCGGGCTTGAGCACACGGCACATTTCGGCAATGGCCTGGTCCTTGTGGGTCATGTTGCGCAAGCCAAAAGCCACGCTCACCACGTCGAAATGCGCGTCGGGGAACGGCAGCTTTTCAGCGTCGCAGACCAGCGTAGGCAGCACCACGCCCTCGTTGATGAGACGGTCACGGCCCACACGCAGCATGGCCTCGTTGATGTCGGTGTGCACCACACGGCCCGATGCCCCCACCTTCTTGGAAAACGCCAGTGCCAGGTCACCGGTGCCCCCCGCAATGTCCAGCACCTGGCTGCCTTCGCGCAGGTTGGCCACCATCACGGTGTAGGCCTTCCAGGCACGGTGCAGGCCCGCCGACATGAGGTCGTTCATCACGTCGTACTTGGAGGCCACGGAATCAAACACACCGCGCACGCGGCGTGCCTTTTCCTGCTCGTCCACCGACTGAAAACCGAAATGCGTGGTGCTCATAAGAATCATGCTAGGCGCGTGAACGCCAGAGGTACAGCGACAACCCCGCACTGAATTGGGGCATCTGTCGCAATTTGGAGAACGCTATTGAAACAAAACCAGCCGCTAGCGCAAGCAAATATTGCGCTGATAGCTATATTTTCAATAGCACCTTGACGCACAGGGACTTGTGCGGCTTTTGGCGGCGGCCCCCCCGAACAGGCCTGCCAAGAGCGTCAGTGACTGCCGCAGGCGTGGCCCCCTGCACCACCCTTGGGCGCCATGGGTGCATCACGGTCGGCCCCCGCCGCAGCCAGCCGCTCGGTGTACTGGGCCCACAGTGCGTCCTGCTTCTGGCCCAGCTCGTAGAGATAGTCCCAGGTGAAGATGCCGCTGTCGTGGCCGTCGGAGAACGTGGGCTTGACCGCGTAGTTGCCCACAGGCTCCAGGTTGATGAGCGCCACATTTCGCTTGCCCGTCTGCAGCACCTCCTGCCCCGGGCCGTGGCCTTGCACCTCGGCCGAGGGCGAGTACACACGCATCAGCTCGAACGGGATGCGGAACGTGGCGCCATCCGAAAAACCCACCTCCAGCACGCGCGACTGTTCATGCACCGTCAGGGCCTGCGGCGTGGGAGCGCCCGCTTTCAAACCTGCCATGGAATCACCTTGAGAAAACTGTTGTCAGGAACGACGGCTGCCATTGTCCCACCCGCCCAGGCACACGCTGCCAGCAAGGTTACCGGGCGGCCCACAGCGCCAGCTGGGACTGCAGCTGCGCTTCCAGCGCGGGCAACAAGGCCCGCACGGCGGCCTCTTGCGCTGCGGGGCTCGGCCGCTGTGCCGCGGCCCATACGGGCGATGGAAAGTGACTGTCCCAGTCAAACCGCGCAATCACATGCCAGTGCAGGTGCGGCACCATGTTGCCCAGCGCTGCGATGTTGACCTTGGTGGGCGACAGGTGCTGACGCAGCGCCTGCTCCACCAGGGTCACGGCTTCCATGCAATGCGCACGGTCAGCGGCGGCCAGGTCCGAGAACTCGGCCACATGCGCGTTCCAGACCACGCGGTAAAAGGCGGGGAACCCCGCCTCCTGCGCACGGATGACACGCAGGCGCTCGCCACGCCAGACCAATGCGCCGCCGTCTTCAGCGCACAAGGGGCAGGTCATCAGACCAGCACCCGCTCAATGCCGCCGTTGTTGGCACGGTGTACGTACTCTGGCATCCAGTTCTCGCCCAGGATCTCGCGCGCCATCTCGACCACGATGTAGTCGGCTTCGAGCAAGCCGTTGTTCAGGTCGCCTTCGTAGCGGTTCAGGCCCTGCAGGCAGCTGGGGCAGCTGGTGAGGATCTTCACGTTGTCCTGCGCGCCGACAGCACCGCTGGCACGCAGCTGGGCTTCGCCCTTCTTGATCTCTTCTTCCTTGCGGAAGCGCACCTGCGTGGACACGTCGGGCCGGGTCACACCCAGCGTGCCCGACTCGCCGCAGCAACGCTCGCTCTTCAAGACCTGCTCGCCCACCAGCGCCTTCACGGTCTTCATCGAGTCCTGCAGCTTCATGGGGTTGTGGCAGGGCTCGTGGTACAGGTAGGCGCCCTTGCCTTGCAGCTGAATGCCCTTTTCCAGCAGGTACTCGTGGATGTCGATGATGCGGCTGCCCGGGAAGATCTTGTCAAACTCGTAGCCCTGCAGCTGGTCGTAGCAGGTGCCGCAACTCACCACCACGGTCTTGATATCGAGGTAGTTGAGCGTGTTGGCCACGCGGTGGAAGAGCACACGGTTGTCCGTGATCATCTTCTCGGCCTTGTCGAACTGGCCCGAGCCGCGCTGGGGGTAGCCGCAGCACAGGTACCCAGGCGGCAGCACCGTCTGCACGCCCGCGTGCCACAGCATGGCCTGGGTCGCCAAACCGACCTGCGAGAACAAGCGCTCCGACCCGCAGCCAGGGAAGTAGAACACCGCCTCCGTCTCGGCCGTGGTGGCCCGCGGGTTGCGGATGATCGGCACATAGTCCTTGTCCTCGATGTCGAGCAGCGCGCGCGCCGTCTTCTTGGGCAGGCCGCCCGGCAGCTTCTTGTTGATGAAGTGGATCACCTGCTCCTTGATCGGAGCCGTGCCCACCGTCGCGGGCGGCTTGGCCGTCTGCTTGCGGCCTACCTTGCGCAGCAGGTCCACGGCCATGCGCTGGGCCTTGAAACCCACGTCCACCATGGCCGAGCGCATCAGCTTGATGGTGTCCGGGTTGGTGGCGTTGAGCATGGTCATGGCCAATGCATTGCCGGGGCGGAAGGTCTTCTTGCCCATCTTGCGCAGCAGGTTGCGCATGTTCATGGTGACGTCGCCGAAGTCGATCTTCACCGGGCAAGGGCTCTCGCATTTGTGGCACACCGTGCAGTGGTCGGCGACGTCCTCAAACTCCTGCCAGTGCTTGATGCTCACGCCCCGGCGGGTCTGCTCTTCGTACAGGAACGCCTCGACCAGCAGCGAGGTGGCCAGGATCTTGTTGCGTGGGCTGTACAGCAGGTTGGCGCGTGGCACGTGCGTGGAGCACACGGGCTTGCACTTGCCGCAGCGCAGGCAGTCCTTGACCGAGTCTGCAATGGCGCCGATGTCGCTCTGCTGCATGATCAGCGACTCATGCCCCATCAGGCCGAAGCTGGGTGTGTAGGCGTTGGTCAAATCGGCATGCAGCTCCGGTTTTGAAGCCAAATCGGCACCAAGCGCTGGTTGAATATGCCCTGAATGCTCCTGATTTCGGAGCAACTTGCCTTTGTTGAAGCGGCCTTCCGGGTCCACCTTGCGCTTGTACTCGGCAAAGGGGCGCAGCTCTTCATCGGTCAAAAACTCCAGCTTGGTGATGCCAATGCCGTGTTCGCCCGAGATCACGCCGTTCAAGCTGCGCGCCAGCACCATGATGCGCGCCACGGCCTCGTGTGCCGTTTGCAGCATCTCGTAGTCGTCGCTGTTGACCGGGATGTTGGTGTGCACATTGCCGTCGCCTGCGTGCATGTGCAGCGCCACCCACACGCGGCCCTTGAGCACGCGCTTGTGGATGGCCACGGCCTCGTCCAGGATGGGTTTGAACGCCGCGCCAGTGAAGATGCCTTGCAGCGGCGCCCGCAGCTGGGTCTTCCAGCTGGCGCGCAGGGTGTGGTCCTGCAGTTGGGGGAACAGCGTTTCCACATCGTGCAGCCAGCCCTGCCACAGGGCGCGCACCTCTTCCACCAGGGCGATGGCCTGGGCCACGCGGTCTTGCAGCAGCTCGGGCGAAGGCACCTCGTCGTCGGCGTCGTGCTTGCCCAGGGGCAGGTTGCCACGCTCGAAGAACTCGGTCAGCGCGTCGCACAGCTTGAGCTTGTTGCGCAGGGAAAGCTCGATGTTGATGCGCTCGATGCCGTCGGTGTACTCGGCCATGCGCGGCAGCGGGATCACCACGTCTTCGTTGATCTTGAAGGCGTTGGTGTGGCGGCTGATGGCCGCCGTCTTCTTGCGGTCGGCCCAGAACTTCTTGCGCGCATCGGCCGTGATGGCCACAAAGCCTTCGCCGCTGCGGGTGTTGGCCAGGCGCACCACTTCGCTGGTCACGCGGGCCACGTCGTCGGCGTTGTCACCCGCGATGTCGCCAATCAGCACCATCTTGGGCAGACCACCGTTGCCCTTCTTGCTCTTGGTGGCATAGCCCACAGCCTTCAGGTAGCGGTCGTCCAGGTGCTCCAGGCCCGCCAGCAGCACGCCACTGCGCTTTTGCTCGGCGAACATGAAGTCCTTGATCTCGACGATGCTGGGCACGGCGTCCTTGGCGTTGCCGAAGAACTCCAGGCACACGGTGCGCGTGTGCTCGGGCATGCGGTGCACCACCCAGCGCGCGCTGGTGATGAGGCCGTCGCAGCCTTCCTTCTGGATGCCGGGCAGTCCGGCGAGGAACTTGTCCGTCACGTCCTTGCCCAGGCCTTCCTTGCGGAAGGTGCGGCCGGGGATGGCCAGGCGCTCGGTGCGCACGGGCGTCTTGCCGTCGGCCTCGAAGTACTGCAGCTCGAAGGTGGCGGTTTCCACATCATGGATCTTGCCCATGTTGTGGTCCAGGCGCGTCACTTCGAGCCACTGGGCGTCGGGTGTGACCATGCGCCAGCTGGCCAGGTTGTCCAGCGCCGTGCCCCAGAGCACGGCCTTCTTGCCGCCCGCGTTCATGGCGATGTTGCCGCCAATGCACGATGCCTCGGCGCTCGTCGGATCCACCGCAAACACAAAGCCCGCACGCTCGGCCGCATCGGCCACACGCTGGGTGACCACGCCGGCTTCGGTCCACACCGTGCCCACCTCGCGGTCCAGGCCCGGCAGGCGGCGCATCTCCACCTCGGTCATGGCTTCGAGCTTTTCGGTGTTGATGACCACGCTCTTCCACGTCAACGGAATGGCGCCGCCGGTGTAGCCGGTGCCGCCCCCGCGTGGAATGATGGTCAGGCCCAGTTCGATGCAGCCCTTCACCAGGCCCGCCATCTCGACCTCGGTGTCGGGGGTGAGCACGACGAACGGGTATTCGACGCGCCAGTCGGTCGCGTCGGTCACATGGCTCACGCGGGAGAGGCCGTCGAACTTAATGTTGTCCTTGGCCGTGAGGCGGCCCAGGGTTTTCTGGATCTGGCGGCGCAGTTGCGCGGCCTGCTCGAAGGTGGCGTTGAATTCGGCCACAGCGCGTCGCGCGGCGACGACCAGCTCACCGACGAGACGGTCGCGCTCGGCATCGTCTGCGGGGGTGCGGCGTTTTTCGATCTCGCCCAGGCGGTGCTGCAGGGCATCCACCAGCAGCTTGCGGCGCGAGGGGTTGTCCAGCAGGTCGTCCTGCAGGTAGGGGTTTCGCTGCACGACCCAGATATCGCCCAGCACCTCGTACAGCATGCGGGCCGAACGGCCCGTGCGGCGCTCTTTGCGCAGCTGGTCCAGCACCTCCCAGGATGAGGACCCCAGCAGCCGGATCACGATCTCCCGGTCGGAAAACGAGGTGTAGTTATAGGGAATTTCACGCAGTCGGGCAGGCTCGGCGGCCTGCGTCTGCAAGGCCGCCAACGCGATCGGTACATTCATGGGGGTCTACCTGGGGTGGGGGCGCGATTTTAAGCCACCGGCCTGCGGCTTGCCGGGCCGGGGCTGTCTGACAGAGCCGAAACCGGCCCCGCAACAGTGTCAGAACAGCACGCGGCTGCGCAGGGTGCCGCTGACCTGGGCCAGCTTGTCCAGCGCCAGGTCGGACGAGGCGGCGTCGATGTCGATGACCACGTAGCCGATCTTCTCGTTGGTCTGCAGGTATTGGGCCGAGATGTTGATCTGGTTGTCCGAGAAGATGCGGTTGATCTCCGACAGCACGCCCGGCACGTTGCGGTGGATGTGCAGCAGACGGTGCTTGCCGGGATGGGCGGGCAGCGCCACCTCGGGAAAGTTGACCGACGAGGTGCTGGTGCCGTTGTCGCTGTATTTCACCAGCTTCTCGGCCACCTCCAGGCCAATGTTGGCCTGCGCCTCCATGGTGGAGCCGCCGATGTGGGGAGTCAGGATCACGTTGTCCAGCCCGCGCAGGGGCGATACAAACTCATCCTTGTTGGTGCGCGGCTCGACCGGGAACACGTCGATGGCGGCGCCCAGCAGCTTCTTGGCCTGGAGCGCTGCAGCCAGCGCTTCAATATCCACCACCGTGCCCCGCGCGGCGTTGATGAGGATTCCGCCCGGCTTCATGGCCGCGATTTCGGCAGCGCCGATCATGCCCTCGGTGGACGGCAGCTCGGGCACGTGCAGGCTCACGATGTCGCTCTGGCCCAGCAGATCGTGCAGGTGCTGCACCTGGCGGGCATTGCCCAGGGGCAGCTTGTTGACCACATCAAAGAAGGCCACGTGCATGCCCATGGCCTCGGCCAGTACCGACAGCTGGGTGCCGATGGAGCCGTAGCCCACGATGCCCAGGGTCTTGCCACGGATCTCATACGCGTTGTCGGCGCTCTTGAGCCAGCCGCCCCGGTGGGCCACCGCGTTTTTCTCGGGCACGCCACGCAGCAGCAGGATGGCTTCGGCCAGCACCAGTTCGGCCACAGAGCGGGTGTTGGAGTACGGCGCGTTGAACACCGCAATGCCGCGCTCGCGCGCCGCGTTCAGGTCCACTTGGTTGGTGCCAATACAAAAGCAGCCCACGGCCACCAGCTTGTGGGCCTGGGCAAACACCTCTTGGGTCAGCTGCGTGCGCGAGCGGATGCCCACAAAGTGCACATCGGCGATCTTGCGCTTCAGTTCCTCGTCGGGCAGTGCGCCGGACACCGTCTCGATCTGCGTATAGCCCGCCGCCCGGATCACATCCACCGCGGAGGAGTGAATGCCTTCGAGCAGCAGAAACTTGATCTTGTTCTTGTCGAGCGAATTGGTGGCCATGGCGATGAAGGGGAAGGAGTGAAGAAAGGGGAAGTCCGGCGCGCGACGGCGCGAACGAACCGGGGCTGCACACGCATGTGAACAGTCACCAGCATGGTGCATTGCACAAAACCTTGCAAGCCTCGGCAAATGCGCCACACCTTGTCACAAAAAGGTCACAATCGCACCCCTCACGGGTACCCCAAGGGGTTTCCCCGGTTGTTGCAGGGCGCGGGCTCATGCGACAACGACATATCAATGTCACAGAGGCTGCATAGCATCCGGCCCTTGTGCTTTTCGTCATCCTCGGAGGAAATATTCATGAAAACGAAGCTTCTGGCGGTCTGCGCTGCTGTTGCCATGTCGGTCTGCGCACCTGCGCAAGCACAGGCACCCATTGAGATCCAATGGTGGCACTCGATGAGTGCAGCGCTGGGCGACTGGGTCAATGACCTGGCCAAGCAATACAACGCCAGCCAATCCCAGTACAAGGTCGTGCCCACGTACAAGGGCCAGTATGACGAATCGATGACCGGCGCCATTGCCGCCTTCCGCGCTGGCAATGCCCCCCACATCCTGCAAGTGTTCGAAGTGGGCACCGCCACCATGATGGCCAGCAAGGGCGCCATCGTGCCTGCGGCCAAGGTGCTGAACGACGCGGGCTTCAAGTTTGAACCCACCGAGTATGTGTCCGCAGTGGCCGGCTACTACACCGCCCCCAACGGCCAGATGCTGAGCTACCCGCTCAACAGCTCGACCACGATCTTCTATTACAACAAGGACGCCTTCAAGAAGGCTGGTCTGGACGCCGACAAGCCGCCCAAGACCTGGCCCGAAGTGTTTGCCGCCGCCTCCAAGCTCAAGGCCAGCGGCCACAGCTGCCCGTTCACCACCAGCTGGGTGAGCTGGACGCAGCTGGAGAGCTTCTCGCTGTGGCACAACACCCTGTTCGCCTCCAAGAACAACGGCTTTGACGGCAACGACGCGCAACTGCAGATCAACACCCCGCTGCACGTTCGCCACTTCGAGAACCTGGCCAAGGCATCCAAGGAAGGCAGCTTTGTCTACAAGGGCCGCAACAATACGGCCGATGCGTCCTTCCCCTCTGGTGAATGCGCCATGATCACCGGCTCGTCGGGCCTGTACGCCCGCGTGGCCAAGGAAGCCAAGTTTGCCTACGGCATCTCCACCCTGCCTTACTACCCTGACGTGAAGGGCGCTCCCCAGAACACCGCCATCGGTGGTGCCAGCCTGTGGGTGATGGCCGGCAAGAAGCCCGAGGAATACAAGGGCGTGGCCAGCTTCCTGAACTTCCTGAACGACACCAAGGTGCAGGCCGCCAGCCACCAGCGCACGGGTTACCTGCCGGTGACCATGGGCGCCTACAAGCTCACCGAAGCGTCTGGCTTCTATGACAAGAATCCCGGCACCGACGTGGCCGTGACGCAGATGATCCGCAAGGCCACGGACAAGTCGCGCGGCATCCGCCTGGGCAACTTCGTGCAGATCCGCTCGATCATCGACGAGGAAACCGAACAGATCTGGTCGGGCAAGAAGTCGCCCAAGGAAGCCCTGGACACCGCCGTGACCCGTGGCAACGAGCAGCTGGCCCGCTTCGCACGCGCCAACAAGTAAGCACGGTCCCCCATCTGTCGATGCCACCTGGCCACCCGGCTGGGCGGCATCGAAAGCCCGCCGCCCCGTCAACCCACTTGGTTCACGGGGCGGCGGGGTTTTCTTTTTGAGAGTTTCGTCATGGAAAAACGCGTACTTTTCCGCTCTGCATGGCTGCCCTGGGTGCTTCTGGCCCCCCAGCTGGTCATCATCAGCGTGTTCTTCTTCTGGCCCGCAGGCCAGGCCCTGGTGCAGTCGTTCCAGATGCAGGACAGCTTTGGCATGTCCACCGAATGGGTGGGGCTGGACAACTTCAAGGCCCTG
>NZ_QAIM01000304.1:0-37217 GCF_003061035.1 Acidovorax sp. HMWF018 | reverse complement strand
TCTTCGCCGACCGCATCATCAAGGGCGCCATCGTCTACAAGACCGCCCTGCTGCTGCCCTACGCCGTCGCCCCTGCGGTGGCAGGTGTGCTGTGGATGTTCATGTTCTCGCCCTCCCTGGGTGTGGTGGCCTACATGCTGCGCCAGTCGGGCTTTGACTGGAACCACATGCTCAACTCCGACCACGCGATGACGCTGATCGTGATTGCAGCGGTGTGGAAGCAGATCTCCTACAACTTCCTGTTTTTCCTCGCAGGTTTGCAGTCCATCCCCAAATCGCTGATCGAAGCCGCCGCCATCGACGGTGCGGGCCCCTGGCGCCGGTTCTGGAGCATTCAGTTCCCGCTGCTGTCGCCCACCACGTTCTTCCTGCTGGTGATCAACGTCGTGTACGCGTTCTTCGACACCTTTGCCATCGTGGACTCGACCACCCAGGGCGGTCCCGGGCGCGATACCTCCATCCTGGTCTACAAGGTCTACCACGATGGTTTCAAGGCCATGGACATGGGCGGCTCGGCCGCGCAATCGGTGGTGCTGATGGCCATCGTGGTGGTGCTCACCGTCATTCAGTTCCGCTACGTTGAGAAAAAGGTTCAATACTAAAAATGGTCGAACGCAGCCCCTATCTCACAGCGTTCTCGCACCTCATCATGGTGCTGGGCGTGATCATCGTCGGCTTCCCGCTGTACCTGGCCTTCGTGGCCTCCACCCATACCGCACAGGACATCGTTCAGGTGCCCATGCCCATGGTGCCCGGCAGCAACTTCTGGCAGACCTACCACGACGCGCTGTTTGGCGGCGGCGCGGGTGCGGGCTCCACCGCGCCTGTGGCCCGCATGATGTGGGTGAGTTTTGTCACCGCCATGGTCATCACGGTGGGCAAGATCGCCATCTCGCTGCTGTCGGCGTTTGCCATCGTGTACTTCCGCTTCCCCTTCAAGGGCATCTGCTTCTGGCTGATCTTCATCACGCTGATGCTGCCCGTGGAAGTGCGCATCGGGCCTACCTACCAGGTCGTATCCAACCTGGGCATGCTCAACACCTACGCGGGCCTCACGGTGCCACTGATCGCCTCGGCCACCGCCACCTTCCTGTTCCGCCAGTTCTTCCTGACGGTGCCCGATGAGCTGGTGGAGGCCGCACGAGTGGACGGCGCCGGTCCGATGCGCTTTTTCAAGGACATCCTGGTGCCGCTGTCGCGCACTTCGGTTGCCGCACTGTTCGTGATCCAGTTCATCTACGGCTGGAACCAGTACCTGTGGCCGCTCTTGGTGACCACGTCCGAAGACATGTACCCGGTGGTCATCGGCATCAAGCGCATGCTGGCCGGTGGCGACGCAGGCAACGAATGGAACATCGTGATGGCCACGGCCCTCCTGGCCATGCTGCCGCCTGCCTTTGTGGTGGTGGTCATGCAACGCTGGTTCGTCAAGGGCCTGGTGGACACCGAAAAATAAGACAAAACTCCTGCAAGCGCTTGTTAAATAAGCCCCTGTAGCTATCAAATTCATTGCACATATGGCATCCCTCTCTCTTCGCAACATCGTCAAGCGCTACGGCGTGGGCCCCAAGGCCAACCAGGTCATCCACGGCGTGAACGCCGAGGTCAAGGACGGCGAGTTCGTCGTCATCGTTGGCCCCTCGGGCTGCGGCAAGTCCACCCTGCTGCGCATGGTCGCGGGCCTGGAAGAAATCTCCGGCGGCGAATTGCGCATTGGCGACCGTGTGGTCAACGACCTGGAACCCGCCCAGCGCGACATCGCGATGGTGTTCCAGAACTACGCGCTGTACCCGCACATGACGAACTTCGAGAACATGGCCTATGGCCTGAAGATCGCCAAGGTACCCAAGGAAGAGATCAAGGCGCGCGTCGACAAGGCCGCCAAGATCCTCGAACTGGGCCACCTGCTGGATCGCAAGCCGCGCGAGCTGTCGGGCGGCCAGCGCCAGCGCGTGGCCATGGGCCGCGCCATCGTGCGCCAGCCCCAGGTGTTCCTGTTTGACGAGCCGCTGTCCAACCTGGACGCCAAGCTGCGCGCCCAGACCCGCCTCGAAATCCAGAAGCTGCACCGCGAACTGGGCATCACCAGCCTGTTCGTGACACACGACCAGGTCGAGGCCATGACGCTGGCCCAGCGCATGATCGTGATGAACGCGGGCAACATGGAGCAGTTCGGCACGCCCGAAGAGGTCTACCACACGCCCGCCTCCACCTTCGTGGCCAGTTTCATCGGCTCGCCGCCGATGAACCTGCTCGAAAACGCACCAGGCGCCAAACCGGGCACCATTCTGGGCATCCGCCCGGAGCATCTGGATGTGCGCAGCGAGGGTTGGGCCGTTACCGTCGAAACTGTGGAGTTGCTGGGTGCCGAGCGCCTGATCTACGGCCGCATCAACGGCGAACAGATCATCGTGCGGGTAGAAGAAGGCACCCACGCGCCACAGCCGGATGCGGTGATCCACGTCGTGCCCCGTCCCGACCGCCTGCACGCTTTCGATGCCACCACCGGTAAACGCATCCCTGACTGAGCCAGTGCAGCCGCCTGAAGCCGCCTGCGCCGGGCGCGGGGTTCTGGCCACCGTGCCGGTGCTGGCCTCGCTACACCTGGCGGAGACCCGGCAGTTCTACGTCGAGCGGCTGGGGTTCACCGCACTGCTGGAGATGGATAACTACCTGATCCTGCAGCGCGATGGCTGCGAGCTGCACTTTTGGCCCTGCACCGAGCGCCACATTGCAGAAAACACTTCGTGCTACGTGCGCGCAGACACTGGGTTGCTGCATGCGGATTTCACGGCACGCGGCCTGCAACTGGCACCTCCCACTGTCCAGCCCTGGGGCATGAAGGAGATGTATGTCATCGACCCCCATGGCAACCTGCTGAAATTTGGTGAACCCGCATGAGCGCACCCTCGTCTACCCTCGCCCCCTGGCCCTACCCCCGCTGGATCGCCCACCGCGGTGCGGGCAAGCGGGCCCCTGAGAACACCTTGGCCGCCTTCCGGCTGGGTGCCCAATACGGCTACCGCATGTTCGAGTGCGACGCCAAGCTCAGCAGCGACGGCGTGCCTTTTCTGATGCACGACGCCACGCTGGAGCGCACGACCAACGGCCACGGCACCGGCGGCGACCTGCCCTGGACCCAGCTCGCCCAGCTGGATGCAGGTGGCTGGCATTCACGCAGCTACGCGGGCGAGCCCCTTCCCACACTGGAGAACCTGGCGCGCTACTGCATTGCCAACGGGTTTTTCCTGAACATCGAGATCAAGCCCACACCAGGCCAGGAAGAAGTTACCGGCCGCGTGGTGGGCGAATACGCCGCACGGCTATGGCAAGGGCAGGCCGTGCCGCCCTTGTTCTCGTCGTTCAAGCCCGAGGCGCTGGCGGGCGCCATGGCCACCGCGCCCCACCTGCCCCGCGCGCTGCTCATCGACGCGCTGTGGGACGGATGCTTTGACAAGGCGCAGGCGCTCGGCTGTGTGGCCATCGTGTGCAACCACGCGCTGTGGGACCCGGCCCTGGTGGCGCAAGTCCACGACATGGGCATGCGCACGCTGAGCTACACGGTGAACGACGACTGGGCGGCGCAGCGCCTCATCGCGCTGGGCACGGACGGCATCATCACCGACCGCGTCGACTTCTTCTCGCCCGCCACGCCATAGGGCGCACCTTCCAACCAACCCCGCCCCAAGCCAGCGCCACCGGGGACCGGGTTTGCCGGGACACCGATGGAGTCCCCCTGCAGGGCGAAGGCGCGTAGCGCCTCAGGGGGTCAATCGAGTTTTGCGCCAGACTTCTTGACGGCGTCGGCCCAGCGGGGCATCTCCGAGGCCAGGAACTTGGCAAAGTCGTCCGCGCCCAGAAACGCCGGATCCGCCCCCTGGCTCACCATGCGATTGCGCACATCGGGCATCTGCAACACCTGGCCAAAGGCGTCACTGAGCTTGTTGACCACGTCTTTGGGTGTGCCTGCAGGGGCTAGAAAGCCATAGAAGCCCACCACCTCAAAGCCCTTGATGCCGCTCTCGATCACCGTGGGCACTTCGGGCAGCGCGGGGTTGCGCTCCTTGCTGGTCACGGCCAGGGCACGTACCTTGCCCTGCTTGTGGTACGACGCGGCCTGCGGAATGCTCTCGGCCATGAACTGCACCTGCCCGCCCATGAGGTCGGTGAATGCCGGAGCGCTGCCCCGGTAGGGGATGTGCACCATGAACAGGCCCGTGGCGGTCTTGAACATCTCGGGCACCAGGTGGCTGATGCCGCCATTGCCCGCCGAGCCAAAGTTGACCTGACCGGGCCGCGACTTGGCATAGGCCATGAACTCCTGCAGATTCTTGGCGGGCACGCTGGTGTTGACCAGCAAGGCCAGCGGCTGCATGGCCGTGCGCGCCACGGGCACAAAGTCCTTGAGGGTGGCATAGGGCAGGCGGCTGTACAGCGCGGGGTTGATGACCATCACCCCCGTGTTGGCCAGCATGATGGTGTGGCCGTCAGGGGGCGCTTTCATCACCTCCTGCGCGCCCACGGTGCCACCGGCTCCGGCCTTGTAGTCCATCACCACCGGCTGGCCCAGCACGGTTTGCAGCTTGTCGGACAGCAGGCGCGCATGCTGGTCCAGAGGCCCGCCGGCAGGGAAGCCCACCACGATACGGATGGGCTTGGACGGAAACGCCTGCGCTTGCACGGCGGCAGCAAAGGCCAGGCCTGCGGCCAGGGTGATGCAGGTACGCAGCAGCTTCATGGGGTTGTCTCCAGCATTGGTTGTGGGTGTACGGGGGGTTCGCTAGTTCCGTCAGAGCGGGCCATGGCAACCGTCCTGGAAGGTGTAAAGAGGCTATCAGACACCAGGGCGCGACAGCCCTCCAGATCACCTCTCGCAAACCCTCAAAACACGTGACGGCTTGCTGAAAGCTTCAAGCCTTCCAGCCCCGCACCAGCACCCACTGGCAAGTGGCGCAGGCCACCACCAGCGCGGCATAGGTGAGCATCTTGCCGTCACGTCCCCACAGCACCAGCCCTGCCGCGAGCACCGCCACCCCCACGGCAAACAGAATCGCCCAACGCAGCCACACAGACATCGCAGAGGCACTGCGGGAGCCCACCAGACGGCCCGAAAGGACCAACACCAGCGCCATGGCGGCAGCGGGTGCGACAAAGTTGAGGAGGTGGTTGACGATGTCCAGCGGACCCATGGAATTGACCCAAATCAAGGCTTGAACAAGCAAGGCCGCCTGTTCGGGCCAACAATTTTATAATTGCAGCTTATGGCAGTCTGGGCCCTCGGCATCAACCACACCACCGCGCCGCTCGATCTGCGCGGCCGGTTTGCGTTTGCGCTCGATCAGATCGCCCCCACATTGCACGGTTTGCGCCAGTCGCTGGGCAACTCTGGCGGCGCTGCCAGCCGCCACCCCGGGGTGGAAACCGCCATCATCTCCACCTGCAATCGCACCGAAATTTACTGTGCCGGCGACCAGCCCGCAGTGGACCACACGCTGGGCTGGCTGGCCCACAGCGGCGGCGTGAGCCCCGCGCTGCTGCGCTCGCACTCCTACACGCTGGAAGACAGCCTCGTCGCACGCCACGCCTTCCGCGTGGCCAGCGGGCTCGATTCCATGGTGCTGGGCGAGGCCCAGATCCTGGGCCAGATGAAAGACGCGGTGCGCGCCGCCGAGACGGCCGGCGCTTTAGGCACCACGCTCAACCAGCTGTTCCAGCGCAGCTTTGCCGTGGCCAAGGAGGTGCGCACCAGCACCGAGATCGGCGCACACAGCATCAGCATGGCAGCCGCCGCCGTGCGCCTGGCCAGCCAGCTGTTTGAAGACCTCTCCAAGATCCGCGTGCTGTTCGTCGGCGCGGGCGAGATGATCGAGCTGTGCGCCACGCACTTCGCCGCCAAGAACCCCAAGCAGATCGCCATTGCCAACCGCACGCTGGAACGCGGCGAAAAGCTCGCCACCCGCTTTGGCGGCGAGGTGATGCGCCTGGCCGACCTGCCCGAGCGCTTGCACGAATTCGACGCCGTCATCAGCTGCACCGCCAGCAGCCTGCCCATCATCGGCCTGGGTGCCGTGGAGCGCGCCCTCAAGAAGCGCCGCCACCGCCCCATGTTCATGGTCGATCTGGCCGTGCCTCGCGACATCGAACCCGAGGTCAAGGCCCTGGGCGACGTGTACCTGTACACCGTGGACGACCTGGCCACTGTGGTGCAGACCGCGCAAGCCAACCGCCAGGCCGCCGTGGCGCAGGCCGAGGCCATCATCGACGCGGGCGTGCAGAGCTTCATGCACTGGATGGAGCTGCGCAGCCCCGCCGCCGCCGAGGGGGGCGTGGTGCCGCTGATCCAGCAGCTCAACGCCCAGACGGACGAATGGCGCGCGCTGGAAATCGCGCGCGCCAAGAAGCTGCTGGCCAAGGGCGAGGATGTGGACGCCGTGCTCGAAGCGCTCTCGCGCGGCCTCACACAGAAAATGCTGCACGGCACCCTGGCCGAGCTGCGCGCGGGCGACGCAGAGATGCGCGCCCAGACGGCCCAGACCGTCTCGCGCCTGTTCCTGCGCTCGCAAAGCAAGACGCCCAACAACAACGGACTGTAGCGGTGCTCGCCCGCTCCACAGCCGTCCCGATTTGAGCCAAATCGGCCCCAGGCGCATGATTTACATGCACCACCAGCTACCAAATTTGTAGCAAATCCTTTTTTCAGAATTCCATGAAACCCTTTCTCAGAAGCCAGCTGGAGCGCTACGCACAGCGCCTGGGCGAACTCGACTTCCTGCTCTCGCGCGAAGACATCATGAGCGACATGGCGCAGTACCGGCGCATCTCCGTCGAGCATGCCGAGGTCACGCAGGTCGCCGGCCGCTACGCCCGCTACCAGCAGCGCGAGGCCGACCTGGCGGGTGCGCGCGAGATGCTGGCCGACCCCGACATGGCCGAGATGGCACAGGAAGAAATCACCAGTGCCGAGGCCGAGCTGCTGCAACTGGAAGACGAACTGCAGCGCCTGCTTTTACCGAAGGACCCCGACGACGCGCGCAACGCGTTTGTCGAAATCCGCGCAGGCACGGGTGGTGACGAATCCGCCCTGTTCGCAGGCGACCTCACGCGCATGTACACCCGCTACGCCGCCAACGTAGGCTGGAAGGTGGAGGTGGTGAGCGAGAACGCGGCCGAGCTCGGCGGCTACAAGGAAATCGTGCTGCGCATAGAGGGAGACCATGTTTACGGGGCTCTCAAATTCGAATCCGGCGGCCACCGCGTGCAGCGCGTGCCCGCCACCGAAACCCAGGGCCGCATCCATACCAGCGCCTGCACCGTAGCCGTGATGCCCGAGCCCGACGAGCACGAGGCCATCAAGCTCAACCCGGCAGACCTGCGCATCGACACCTTTCGCGCCAGCGGCGCCGGTGGCCAACACATCAACAAGACCGACTCGGCCGTGCGCGTGGTGCACTTGCCCACCGGCATCGTGGCCGAATGCCAGGACGGCCGCAGCCAGCACAGCAACAAGGCCAAGGCGCTGCAGGTGCTGCAGGCCCGCATTCAAGAGAAAGAACGCAGCGAACGCGCCGCCAAGGAGGCCGCGCTGCGCAAGGGCCTGATCGGCAGCGGCGACCGCAGCGACCGCGTCCGCACCTACAACTTCCCGCAGGGGCGGCTCACGGACCACCGCATCAACCTCACGCTGTACAAGCTTCTGTACGTGATGGAAGGCGACCTGGGCGACGTGCTGCAGGCCCTGGCCCATGCGCGCGAGGCCGAGCAGCTTGAAGAGCTGGAAATGGGCTCCAACGGTTAAGGACAGCAAAATATGAGTCAAACTGGCTGATAGCGCATGATTCATATGCCTTTACAGCTATCAAAACATTAGTGGACAACACCGCCTCTCCCACCCTTGCCCAGGCCTTGGCGCAAGCCCACACCCTGGGCCTGCAACGCATCGACGCGCAACTGCTGCTGCTGCATGCCGTGGGCCGCCCTGATGCTGGCCGTGCCTGGCTGCTGGCACACGATACCGATGCACTGGACGAGACCACACACACCCAGTTCATTGCCCTGTGCCAGCGCCGCGTGGCGGGCGAGCCCGTGGCCTACCTCACCGGCCGCAAGGAGTTCTACGGCCTGCCGCTGCAGGTGGACGCGCGCGTGCTGGACCCGCGCCCTGACACCGAAACGCTGGTGGACTGGGCGCTGGAGGTGATCGCCCCGCTGACATCACCGCGCGTGGTGGACCTGGGCACCGGCAGCGGCGCGATTGCGTTGGCACTGCAAAGCCAGCGCGCCGACGCCCGGGTGCTGGCGGTAGATGCCAGTGCCGATGCCCTGGCTGTGGCGCAGGCCAACGCTGAGCGGCTAGGCCTGCCCGTGCAGTTTCGGCAGGCCAACTGGCTGGTGGGAGTGGAGGGGCCATTCGACGCCATCGTCTCCAACCCGCCCTACATCGCCAGCGCCGACCCACACCTGGCCGCGCTGACGCACGAGCCCCTGCAAGCCCTGGCCAGCGGCGCGGACGGCCTCGAAGACATCCGCGCCATCGTCGCCCAGGCGCCCGCCCACCTGCGGCCGGGCGGCTGGCTGCTGCTGGAGCATGGCTACGACCAGGCAGACGCCGTGCAGGCGCTGCTTGCCGCCCAGGGCTTTGTGCGGGTACAAAGCCGCAATGACCTTGCCGACATCGCACGCTGCACAGGCGGGCAATGGCCGACAATGAAATAATCCCTCCATCGCGGGCCCTCAGCATCCATTCGCCCGCAGCCTCTTTCAAGGAGTTTTCCCATGAGCGACACCCAACAACGCATCGACGGCCTCGTCAAATCCAGCGACATCCTGCTTTTCATGAAGGGCAGCGCCAGCTTCCCCATGTGTGGTTTCTCCGGCCGCGCCATCCAGATCCTCAAGGCCTGTGGCGTGGACCCGAAGAGCGTGGTCACCGTCAACGTGCTCGAAGACGACGAAATTCGCCAGGGCATCAAGGAATACAGCAACTGGCCCACGATCCCGCAGCTGTATGTGAAGGGCGAGTTCATCGGCGGCTCGGACATCATGATGGAGATGTATGAGTCGGGCGAACTCAAGCAAGTGCTGGGCACCGAGGGCTGATCGAAGCGACCATTGCCTCACCCGCCATCAGGCCGCCTTCGGGCGGCCTTTTTGTTTGCCCGCAACAGAGGCACCAATCAGGGGCTTTTCCGATGGAGCAGCGGGCATGTTGTGTGCTTGAATGATTGCGTGACGTAACCCTCACAGGAGCATGCAATGACCAGCCATAGCCTTGTTCCCCAGCCACCTGCCCTGCGCTTGCCGGTGGCCCAGATGCGCAATGTGTTCCACCCGGGCGATGTCGAGCGCAAGCTCGCTCGCCTGCAGGAGTCCGGCAACCAGAGGGAATACGAAACCCTGCGCACCGTGTACGAACGCATGCTGGAGCGCGGCCCGGAGCGTTTTCAGGTCAAGCCCTTGGGCATCCCCGACATGGCCAGCCTGTACGAGCAGTTGCCCAACTTCACCGAGGTGCTGGACGACGTGAAGCGCCACGTGGCGCTGGCGCAGGACAGCAGCGATGGCCTGGAGGTCACACCCATGCTGCTGCTGGGCCCACCCGGCATCGGCAAGACCCACTTCGCGCGCCACCTGGCCGAGCTGCTGGGCACGGGCATGAACCTGCTGCCGATGAGTTCCATGACCGCTGGCTGGCTGCTGTCGGGCTCCTCGGCGCAGTGGAAGGGCGCGCGCCCTGGCAAGGTGTTCGAGGCGCTGGTGGAAGGCGAATATGCCAATCCCGTCATCGTGGTGGACGAGATCGACAAGGCCAGCAGCGATGCGCAGTACGACCCGCTGGGTGCGCTGTACAGCTTGCTGGAGTACGACACCGCCCAGAGCTTTACCGACGAGTTTGCCGAGGTGGCCATCGACGCGAGCCAGGTCATCTGGATTACCACCGCGAACGACACACGCGGCATTCCCGATCCCATCCTGAACCGCATGAACGTGTTCGAGGTGGAGGCGCCCACGCTGGAGCATGCCCGCACCATTGCGCGCAACCTGTACCAGGGCATCCGCGCGGGGCACGACTGGGGCCGCCTGCTGGACCCGGAGCCGACGGATGACGTGCTGGACCACCTGGCACAGATGCCCCCGCGCGAAATGCGGCGGGCGCTGATGACGGGTTTCGGCAATGCGCGGCTGGACCGCCGGTCCACGGTGGAGATCACCGACCTGCCGAAGGCCGCCACGGGGCGCAGCCGGATTGGCTTTGTGCAGTAAATAGCGCGACGCGGTCGCCCGCACGCGCCACCCTTCCCCCTGCCACACCATGCAGTGGCACGGGGCGGCAGGTGGCATGCGTCACAAGGCGCGCCAGCGGGCCCGTGTGCAAGGTGCCCAGATACACTTGGTGGCCCGGTGTACCGCTGTACTCCGGTTCCGCCTTCGTCCCATGACCCTGTCCCAAAGCCTCTTCGTGATCGGGCTGCTGATTGCAGCCAGCGCCTTTTTCTCCATGGCCGAGATTTCGCTCGCGGCCGCCCGCCGCCTGCGCCTGCGCCAGATGGCCGACGAAGGCGACGCGCGCGCGGACCGGGTGCTGCGCATGCAAGAGCAGCCAGGCGACTACTTCACGGTGGTGCAGGTGGGGCAAAACGCTGTGGCCATCCTGGGCGGTATCGTGGGCGAGGGGGCATTGAGCCCGCATTTCAGCGAACTGTTTGCGCTGTGGATGTCGGGGCCCACGGCCGAGCGGGCGGGGTTCCTGGCGTCTTTCCTCATCATCACCTCGCTGTTCATCCTGTTTGCCGATCTGTTCCCCAAACGCCTGGGCATGGCAGAGCCCGAGCGGCTGGTGGTGCGGCTGGCACAGCCCATGGCCTGGTGCATGACCCTGTTGCGCCCGCTGGTGTGGTTCTACAGCCGGGGGGCCGACGCGCTGTTCCGCCTGTTGGGGTTGTCATCGCTGCGCGATGACCGCATCACGTCAGACGATATCCTGGCCATGATGGAGGCAGGCGCCCGTGCCGGGGTGCTGGCGGCGCGCGAGCAGCAGGTCATCACCAACGTGTTTGAGTTGGACACGCGCACAGTGTCCAGCGCCATGTCGCCGCGCGACCGCATTGCATTTTTTCTGCGCGACGAGCCCGACTCGGTCATCCGCCTGCGCATCGCTGCCGAGCCGTTTTCGACCTACCCGGTGTGCGAAGGCGACATCGACCACGTGGTGGGCTATGTGGATGCCAAGGATCTGTTCCAGCGCGTGCTGAACAACCAGCCGATTTCGCTGGCCGACGACAGCCTGGTGCGCAAGGTGCTGATCGTGCCCGACCGGCTGACCCTGTCGGAGGTGCTGGAGCAGTTCCGCCAAGTCCACGAGGACTTTGCCGTGATCGTGAACGAGTACAGCCTGGTGGTCGGTGTGGTCACACTCAACGATGTCATGAGCACCGTGATGGGTGACCTGGTGGGCCCGGCGGACGAGGAGCAGATCGTGCGACGGGATGAGAACTCCTGGCTCATTGATGGGGTCACCCCCATTGAGGATGTGCTGCACGCCCTGTCGCTGGACGAGCTGCCGCACACCGGCGAGTACGAAACCCTGGCGGGCTTCCTGATGGTGATGCTGCGCCGCGTGCCGCGCCGCACTGACAGCGTGAGTTGGGGCGGCTACAAGTTTGAGGTGCTGGACGTGGACAGCTACCGCATCGATCAGGTCATGGTCTCCAGGCTGGGCGGGGCCCCTGGTGCATCGGCCCCGAGCCCGTCAGCACCGACGGGAACCGCTGTGGAGTGACCAAGGCGCGGCCCGTGTCACCGCCGCGCTGATCGCTCTACGCGGCCGGCGACTGTGGCCGATCGGCAAAAAGCCACTTGCGCTGCGCTCCAAAGACCGCATCCGGGTAAGGCGACCGGCCGCGGCTGCCGTTGTAGCGGCCCAGGGCCATGAACAAATCGCCCTGCTCACGATCGATGTAGTGACGCAGGATGACGCAGCCAAAACGCAGGTTGGTCTGCATGTGAAACAGCTTGCCCGGGTCGCCATCGCCAATCACGCGCGTCCAGAAAGGCATGACCTGCATGTAGCCCCGCGCTCCGACGCTGGACACCGCAAACTTGCGGAATCCGCTTTCTACCTGGATCAGCCCCAGGACCAGGGACACATCCAGCCCGGCGCGCTTGGATTCGTACCAGACCGTCTGCAGGAAGTCGCGGCGTACTTCCAGGTCCGGTTTGCGCGGCCGCAGTCGATCACTTTGCGTACCCAGCCACCGCAGGTAGTGCAGGCGCGCTTCGGTGGTGAAAAACTCCGGCTCGGGCGGCGCCTGGTTGGCAATGGCAGAGCTGAGTGCGGTGCGCACCGAGTCCATCAGGGGCTCCTCCAGCTGCCCGCCAGCGTACGCCACCTGCGGAGCGCCCAGCCAGGCGGCGGGCGCTGCCAGCGAAGCCAGCGACACCAGGCAGCCGCGCCGCGACAGCCCCGCGGGGCTGCCCGAGGCCGCGGCCGACGGAGCGATGGAGGAGGCGCCGCTCATGCTCATACGGCCATGCGGCCCTTCACATGGGCCAGGATGTCGGCCACGGCCACCTTGGTGGCGGCGGTGTCACGGCGGTGCTGGTACTCGACAACGCCCTCTTTCAAGCTCTTGTCGCCAATCGTCACGCGGTGTGGCACGCCGATCAGTTCCCAGTCGGCAAACATCGCTCCGGGGCGCTCGCCACGGTCGTCCAGGATCACGTCCACGCCCGCGGCCAGCAGGTCGGCATACAGTTGCTCGGCCGTGGCTTTGACGGCCTCGCTGCGGTCCATGCCCACGGGGCAGACCACCACGGTGAACGGCGCAATCGCGTCCGGCCAGATGATGCCGCGCTCGTCGTGGTTTTGTTCAATGGCGGCAGCGGGCAGGCGCGTCACGCCAATGCCGTAGCAGCCCATCTCGAAGAATGCCGGCTTGCCGTCGTCGCCCAGGAAGGTCGCGTTCATGCCCTTGCTGTACTTGGTGCCCAGGTAGAACACATGGCCCACTTCGATACCGCGCTCGATCGCCAGCTCGCCCTTGCCGTCGGGGGAGCGGTCGCCCGCCACCACGTTGCGCAGGTCGGCCACCATGTCGGGCTCCGGCAGGTCGCGGCTCCAGTTGACGCCGGTGATGTGAAAGTCCACTTCGTTGGCGCCGCAGATCCAGTCGGCCATCACAGCGACTTCGCGGTCTGCCACGATCTTCAAAGGCTTCTTCAGGCCGATGGGACCCAGGTAACCCGGCTTGCAGCCAAAGTGGTCCTCAATTTCGCCCAGCGTCGCGAAGCGGAAGCCCGCCAGTCCGGGCACCTTGCCAACCTTGATCTCGTTCATATCGTGGTCGCCGCGCAGCAGCAGCAGCCACACCTGGGTCTTGACGATCTCACCCGCTTCGTTGGTTTCATCCGTGGCCAGCACCAGTGACTTGACCGTGGTGTTCAGCGGAACACCCAGCAGTTCTGCCACATCGGCACAGGTGCTCTTGCCTGGGGTGGCTGTTTTGGTCAGCGCCTGCGTGGCTGCGCCGCGTGGTCCGGCGGGGGCCAGCGCTTCGGCCTTTTCCATGTTGGCGGCGTAGTCGCTCTGCGGACAGTAGACGATAGCGTCTTCACCTGTTGCAGCAATCACCTGGAATTCTTCCGACAGATCCCCCCCGATGGCGCCGCTGTCAGCGGCCACGGCACGATAGGTCAAGCCGAAGCGATCGAAAATCCGCCGGTAGGCTGCGGCCATCACCTGGTAGCTGGCCTTGGCGGCCACTTGGTCGCGGTCAAAGCTGTAGGCATCCTTCATGATGAACTCACGTCCGCGCATGAGGCCAAAACGGGGGCGGCGCTCGTCGCGGAACTTGGTCTGGATCTGGTAAAAGTTCTTCGGCAGCTGCTTGTAACTCTTGAGCTCTTGGCGGGCGATGTCAGTGATCACTTCTTCGCTGGTCGGCTGCACCACGAAGTCGCGACCATGGCGATCCTGGATGCGCAGCAGCTCGGGGCCCATTTTCTCAAAGCGCCCCGTTTCCTGCCAGAGCTCAGCGGGCTGCACCACGGGCATGGTCAGCTCGACAGCACCCGCGCGGTTCATCTCTTCACGCACGATGGCTTCCACCTTGCGGATCACGCGCAGGCCCAGAGGCATGTAGTTATAGATGCCAGCGCCCAGCTTCTTGATCAGCCCGGCCCGCGTCATGAGTTTGTGACTGACCACTTCGGCGTCCGCCGGAGCTTCCTTGAGGGTGGAAATGAAGAATTGGGAGGCTTTCATCGGGAGTCGATTGCAGGCAGAACGGGGCCGTCCACTTGCTGCGCGCTAGGCGCCGTGCATAATGGACACAGTTTAAAAATTTGGGGTTTGATTATGCTTGACCGGGACGGCTTTCGGCCGAACGTCGGCATCATCCTGCTCAACCAGAAAAACCAGGTGTTTTGGGGCAAGCGTATACGCACCCACAGCTGGCAGTTCCCGCAGGGTGGCATTGACCGGGGCGAGACCCCCGAGCAAGCCATGTTCCGCGAGCTGCATGAGGAGGTGGGATTATTGCCCAACCACGTTCGCGTGGTGGCCCGCACCCGGGACTGGTTGCGCTATGAGGTGCCTGACCGGTACATCCGCCGCGATGCGCGCGGCCACTACAAGGGCCAGAAGCAGATCTGGTACCTGTTGCAATTGATGGGGCACGACTGGGATCTGAACCTGCGTGCGACCAATCACCCGGAGTTTGACGCTTGGCGGTGGAACGACTACTGGGTTCCGCTAGATGTGGTGGTCGAGTTCAAACGCGGTGTCTATGAGATGGCGCTCACCGAACTGGCCCGATATCTGCCGCGACACGAGCAGCGCAACCGCTATTTGCGCAGCGGTTTACGCACCCGCGAGGGTGAACATGCGGGCGTCGCCAACATGTTCCGCACAGGCTCCATGCTGGTCAACCCTGGCATGGAACTCCCCCCAGGTGCTAGTTTTGATCCCGATCCTCAAAACAGCATGCCGGGAGAACTCGACGGCATGCCATCGATATCGGACACACCGCGCTGACCCCAGCATCGCACCATGAAAAACGCCTGCAGATGCAGGCGTTTTGTTTTGATGGGCGAATCCGCTCAGTCATGAGTCGGCAATGATCAATGCGCGCAGCCAGTCCCTATGCGCCCTGCGCCAACACGAGATTGTCGCGGTGCACCATTTCCGGCTCAGCCATGTAGCCCAGCAGTTTCTCAAACTCCGTCGACGGCTTGCGGCACAGAAGGCGGGCTTCCGCCGCTGCATAGTTGGCCAAGCCGCGTGCAATCTCTGCCCCAGACCCGTCGCGCACGGCAATCACGTCGCCGCGCGAAAAGTCCCCCTCCACTGCCGTCATGCCGATGGGCAGCAGGCTTTTGCCTTCGTCGCGCACCTTGGCAGCAGCCCCAGCGTCCACCACCACAGACCCACGCAGTTGCAAATGGTCCGCCATCCACTGCTTGCGGGCCTGCTTTTTCTGTGTCTGGGCAACCAGCAAAGTACCCAACGCCTCACCACTCACCAAACGGACCAATACGTCGGATTCGCGTCCCCAGGCAATCACGGTCGATGCGCCAGAGCCTGCAGCGCGCTTGGCCGCCAGAATCTTGGTGATCATGCCGCCTTTGCCAATGCTGGAGCCTGCACCGCCCGCCATCGCTTCCAGAGCAAGATCACCCGCTTTGGCCTCATGCACAAACTGCGCAGACGGATCACGGCGTGGGTCGGCGGTGTAGAGCCCCTTCTGGTCTGTGAGGATGATCAGGGCGTCCGCTTCCACAAGGTTGGCCACCAGCGCACCCAGCGTGTCGTTGTCGCCAAACTTGATCTCGTCATTGACCACCGTGTCGTTTTCGTTGATCACCGGCACCACACCCAAACGCAGCAGCGTGAGCAAGGTGGAGCGCGCATTGAGATAGCGCTCGCGGTCCGCCAGATCGGCATGGGTAAGCAGTACCTGCGCGCTGCCCATCCCCTGCTCGCGCAGCTTGGTTTCGTACATTTGCGCCAATCCCATCTGCCCCACCGCTGCAGCAGCCTGCAACTCGTGGATCTCCTGGGGTCTTGTGGTCCAGCCCAGGCGCTTCATGCCTTCGGCAATGGCACCGCTGGACACCATCACCACCTCACGCGGAGCACCCCCAACACCGCGCACCAGCGCGGCCAGTTGGCGACTCCACTCGCCGATGGCAGTTTCATCCAGTCCACGCCCTTCGTTGGTCACAAGGCTGGAGCCCACCTTCACCACGATGCGGCGGGCATCTTTCAATACGCTGGATACCATTTTGATGTCTTTGATGCCGATAGCGCTACTGCTTCATGCCTGAGTAGCTATTAAAAACGTAGCAATTCCTATCCTCTGAGCGCCGACGCGTCAGGCTGGCGCATCGCCGGCGAAACGGGGATCCACCTCCACCGGCTCGTTCTCCGTGCGCTGCTCGGACTGCACATGGCGGAAGATGGCGTGAATCAGCGGCTCACAGCCCTCACGCGTGAGGGCCGAGATCTCAAACACCGGCCCCTTCCATTTGAAGCGCTTCACAAAATCCTTCACGCGCGCCTCACGCTCATCAGCGGGAACCATGTCCAGCTTGTTCAGCACCAGCCAACGCGGCTTGTTGTAAAGCTGCTGGTCGTATTTCTTGAGCTCGTTCACGATGGCCTTGGCCTGAGCCACCGGGTCCACAGCATCGTCAAACGGTGCCAAGTCCACGATGTGCAACAGCAAACGCGTGCGTTGCAGATGGCGCAGGAACTGGTGGCCCAAGCCAGCGCCCTCAGAAGCTCCCTCGATCAAGCCGGGGATGTCGGCTACAACAAAGCTCTGCTCAGGCCCCACCCGCACGACGCCCAGGTTGGGGTGCAGCGTGGTGAACGGGTAATCCGCAATCTTCGGTCGCGCATTGGACACAGCCGTGATGAAGGTGGACTTGCCGGCATTCGGCATGCCCAGCAGGCCCACATCGGCCAGAACCTTCAGCTCCAGCTTCAAATTCTTTTTCTCGCCCGGCCAGCCCGGCGTTTTTTGACGCGGGGCCCGGTTGATCGCGCTCTTGAAACGCATGTTGCCAAAGCCGCCATCACCGCCTTTGGCGATGGTGATGACCTCGCCCGGCGTCAGCAGCTCATACAGAACTTCACCCGTCTCGGCGTCGGTGATGATGGTCCCGACCGGCATCTTGAGTGTGATATCCGTACCCGCTGCGCCGAACATATCGGAGCCCATGCCATGCTCACCCCGTTTGGCCTCGTGACGGCGCGAGTAGCGATAGTCCACCAGGGTATTGAGGTTGGGATCGGCCACAGCAAACACATGCCCCCCGCGCCCACCGTCACCACCATTGGGACCGCCGAACTCCTTGTATTTTTCGTGCCGGAACGACACGCAGCCATTACCACCATCACCTGCGGCAATGTCAATAAAGGCTTCGTCGACGAACTTCATGGGGTATCCAGTTTACAAAAGAGGCTGTACTGTCGGCTGCTGCCAATTGTGGCGGAACAGCAGGGGCCATTCCAGGCGCCACAGACCAAAGGCGCACCAGCGACGCGTGCAGCCCAAACAACAAAGCCCCGGCAAAGCGGGGCTTCGATGGTTGCCGGAGGAGCAATCCTCAGGCGGGAGTCACATTGACCGTGGACTTGGACAATGCACCCTTGGTACCGAACGACACGTGGCCGTCCACCAGGGCAAACAAGGTGTGATCCTTGCCAACGCCGACATTGGTGCCGGGGTGGAAACGTGTGCCACGCTGGCGCACGATGATCGAACCAGCGCTGATCAGTTCACCACCGAAGGCCTTGACACCCAGCATCTTTGGCTTGGAGTCACGCCCGTTTCGCGTAGAGCCGCCGCCTTTTTTCTGTGCCATGACTAGCTCCTTCGATTAAGCAGCAATCGCACCGATTTGCAGCTCAGTGAACTGCTGGCGATGGCCTTGGCGTTTTTGATAGTGCTTGCGACGGCGCATCTTGAAAATGTGCACTTTGTCGTGCTTGCCGTGGGCCACAACAGTGGCTTTCACGGTTGCGCCGGACACCAGGGGCGTACCAACCTTCAGTTCAGCGCCGTTGCCGACAGCCAGAACCTGGTCGATCACAATTTCCTGGCCTACGTCCGCAGCAATCTGTTCTACTTTAATTTTTTCGCCGGAAGCAACGCGATACTGCTTGCCGCCGGTTTTTATGACCGCGTACATGTTGACCTCTTGATATGAGTTCTGCAGACGAATTTCTACAGAGCCGACGAGTATAGCGCATCTGGCATCACCTCGCCAGCCTCACGCCCATCAGTCAATTCGGCGTGACCAACACGCCACCGCACTCGTCAGGCATGTAGCGGGCCTTCCTATAATTCGGGCACTTTCTGTGACCACCATCTTGACTGACCATACCGCCCCTGCAGCTTCCCCCCTCACGCTCGTTGCACAAGACATGCACGAGGTCGACAAGGTCATCGGTCAGCGCCTGACATCGAGTGTCCCCCTGGTGGCCCAGATCTCGCAATACATCATTGCAGCTGGCGGCAAGCGTCTGCGCCCCGCTCTTCTGCTGATGGTGTGCGGAGCCTTGGGCTACCGTGGCACACATCGACACAGCCTGGCGGCAGTGGTCGAGTTGATTCACACCGCAACACTGCTGCATGACGATGTGGTGGATGCATCCACCCTGCGCCGTGGCCGCCCCACAGCCAACGAAACCTTTGGCAACCCTGCCAGCGTTCTGGTGGGCGACTTTCTGCACACTCGGTCATTCCAGATGATGGTCGAGGCTGGAAGCATGCGCATCATGGAAATCCTCTCCGAGGCCACGAACGTGATTGCGGAAGGCGAAGTGCTCCAGTTGATGAACATGCACGACGCCTCACTGGATGAAGCGGGCTATCTGCGTGTCATCCGCTCCAAAACAGCCAAACTTTTTGAAGCCAGCGCCCGCCTCGGCGCCATCCTGGCCAACAGCCCCCCCGATGTGGAAGAGGCATGCGCAACTTACGGGCAGGCACTGGGTACAGCATTCCAGATCATTGACGATGTGCTGGACTACGACGGCGACACTGCCGAGATGGGCAAAAATCTGGGTGACGACTTGAGAGAAGGCAAATCCACCCTCCCCCTGATCGCCGCCATGGAACGAGGCACCCCCAGCCAGGCGGAAATCGTTCGCCAAGCCATCGAACAAGGGTCGACCGAACGATTAGAAGAAGTCGTGAGCATCGTCCGCTCGACAGGCGCCCTGGACGTTACCCGCGCCGCAGCCTTCGCTGAAGCGCACCGCGCCATGGCTGCCGCCCGACTATTACCCGCAAATGCCTATTCGGAGGGTTTGCTAGAATTGGCAGCCCAATTGCTGGGGCGGCGAAATTGAAAGAGGCACTAGATCACTCGCGAGTGCTTTTACAAGCTGCGGGGTGTAGCTTAGCCTGGTAGAGCGCTACGTTCGGGACGTAGAGGCCGGAGGTTCGAATCCTCTCACCCCGACCATATATCGCGGTATGGTCACCTACCAAAAATCCCACCCGTTTGTGGTGCCGTTGCCAATATGCGCCGCTGTACAGCCCATGGTTGATCGGTGATGATAGGATGGTTTCTTTTCCACACCTAACACATTCTCGGTTACATGGCCGCTGTTGATACTGCCCTCAAAGAAGCCTCTGCAGTAGCCCTGCCCGGGCTCGGCCGCGCCCTGATGTCTGCGGGCAAGCTGACCCAAAAGTCAGCAGAAGACATTTACAAAAAATCACAAATAAGCCGTACTAGTTTCATTGCCGAGCTGACGGGCTCTGGAGCTGTTTCTGCAGCGGATCTAGCGCACACGGTATCTGCAGTTTTTGGCGCACCACTGCTCGACTTGGACGCCATTGATCCTTTGCGCTTGCCGAAGGAGCTTCTGGATAACAAGATATGTCAAGCATATCGCGTAGTTGTCCTGAGCAAGCGTAACAACCGGCTGATCGTCGCAACGGCCGATCCGACTGACCAAGAAGCTGCAGAGAAAATTAAATTCACCACCCAAATGGGTGTGGATTGGATTATTGCGGAATATGACAAACTCAGCCGACTCGTAGAAGCCACCACCAAATCCGCAAGCGAATCCATGGATACGCTAATCAGTGGAGGGGGTGACTTCGCTTTCGATGACGTCTCTATTGAAGATGCGCCTGAAGAAGCGGATACAGGAACAACGGAAGTTGAAGATGCGCCTATCGTCAAGTTCCTGCACAAAATGCTGCTCGACGCCTTCAATATGCGCGCCTCCGATTTGCATTTTGAGCCTTACGAACACCAATACCGAGTCCGTTTCCGTATTGACGGAGAACTCCGCGAAATAGCCTCTCCACCGATTGCCATCAAGGACAAGCTCGCGTCACGCATTAAGGTGATCTCACGTCTAGATATTTCTGAGAAGCGTGTGCCTCAGGATGGCCGCATGAAGCTCAAGGTGGGGCCCGATCGTGTGATCGATTTTCGAGTAAGCACTCTGCCGACCCTATTTGGCGAGAAAATCGTAATTCGTATTTTGGACCCGAGCAGTGCCAAGCTTGGGATTGATGCGCTTGGCTATGAGCCCGTAGAAAAGGAACGGTTGCTCCAAGCTATTGGGCGCCCCTACGGCATGATTTTGGTCACAGGCCCTACAGGATCAGGCAAGACGGTGTCCTTATACACCTGCCTGAACCTGCTGAACAAACCAGGGGTCAATATTGCGACAGCCGAAGACCCTTCTGAAATCAACTTGCCGGGCGTCAACCAGGTCAACGTGAATGAAAAGGCCGGTCTGACCTTTGCCGTAGCGCTGAAGTCGTTTCTGCGCCAAGATCCAGATATCATCATGGTGGGTGAAATCCGGGATCTGGAAACTGCGGATATTTCCATCAAGGCAGCGCAAACTGGTCACCTTGTGCTCTCCACGCTGCACACGAATGATGCCCCCACCACGCTCACGCGGATGCGCAACATGGGCATTGCGCCGTTCAACATCGCTTCCAGCGTGATCCTGATCACGGCGCAACGTTTGGCGCGTCGATTGTGCCCTGTATGCAAGGTTCCCGCAGATATCCCCCATGAAGCTTTGGTGGATGCGGGATACGAGGAACACGAAATTGATGGCTCCTGGGTGACCTACCGTCCCGTAGGATGCTCGGCTTGCAATAACGGCTACAAAGGTCGGCTCGGCATATATCAGGTGATGCCTATTTCCGAGGAGATCCAGCGAATCATCTTGCGCGACGGGAGCGCGTTGGAAATTGCAGAGCAGGCACGCAATGAAGGTGTTCGTTCACTGCGCGAATCCGGGCTTTTTAAAGCAAAATTGGGCCTCACTTCACTGGAAGAAGTTTTGGCCGTCACCAACGAATAGCATCCACGGACGAGGGCACCATGGCGACCGCAGCATCATCAAAAGATATCAGAGATTTTGTCTTCGAGTGGGAGGGCAAAGACCGCAATGGAAAAACTGTCAGAGGTGAAATCCGTGCGGTGGGAGAAAATCAGGTTCAGGCGACGCTGCGTCGCCAAGGAGTTTTCCCCACCAAAATCAAAAAGCGTCGCATGCGCTCGGGCAAAAAAATCAAACCTAAGGATATAGCGCTATTTACGCGTCAGCTGGCGACCATGATGAAAGCTGGAGTCCCGCTGTTGCAGGCTTTCGATATAGTGGGTCGCGGCAATACCAATGCCAGCGTCACCAAACTGCTCAATGATGTCCGGTCCGATATCGAGACCGGAACATCTCTCAACGGGGCATTCAGAAAGTATCCGATGTACTTTGACAGCCTCTACTGCAACCTGGTTGAGGCAGGCGAGGCTGCCGGTATTTTGGAAGCACTGCTAGATCGGTTAGCCACCTACATGGAGAAAACCGAGGCAATCAAATCGAAGATCAAATCGGCCCTGATGTACCCCATTTCCGTGGTAATCGTGGCCTTCGTGGTGGTGACCGTCATCATGATTTTCGTCATTCCAGCGTTCAAGGAGGTCTTCACGTCTTTCGGAGCCGACCTCCCAGCCCCCACATTGTTTGTAATGGCTATCAGCGAAGTATTTGTTAAATGGTGGTGGCTGATATTTGGCGTCATCGGCGGAGGCTTTTTCTTTTTCATGCAGGCATGGCGCCGCAATGAAAAGATGCAGATGTTCATGGACCGGCTTCTGTTGCGGATGCCCGTGTTTGGTGCCCTGATCGACAAATCCTGTGTCGCGCGCTGGACCCGGACGTTGTCCACTATGTTCGCGGCGGGTGTGCCCCTGGTGGAGGCCCTTGATTCGGTGGGCGGAGCTGCAGGTAATTCGGTGTATTCCATGGCGACGGACAAGATCCAGCAAGAAGTCTCTACAGGCACCAGCCTCACCGCAGCCATGGGAAATGCCAATATCTTTCCGTCCATGGTGCTACAGATGTGCGCCATCGGCGAAGAATCCGGCTCTATCGACCACATGCTTGGCAAGGCTGCCGACTTCTATGAAGCCGAGGTGGATGACATGGTGGCTGGCCTGTCCAGCCTGATGGAGCCCATCATCATCGTTTTTCTGGGCACGCTCATCGGCGGTATCGTGGTATCCATGTACCTGCCCATCTTCAAGCTCGGTCAGGTCGTGTAATGGTGTTGGACGCGTGGTGGGACGCCGTTTTCGGCGGCGCGATCGGGTTGCTTTTCGGCAGTTTTCTGAATGTGGTGATTTACCGCCTTCCCAAAATGATGGAGAGGCAATGGGCGGCAGAGCTGGCGCAAGTCGAGGCATCCAACCAGGGCAAAGAGCTACCCGAGGACACGCAGCCCACCTTCAACCTCATGACACCTCGGTCCCGCTGCCCGGCTTGCGGGCATGTGGTGCGGTGGCATGAAAACATTCCTGTTTTAAGTTATCTGTTGTTGCGCGGATGGTGTTCGTCCTGCAAAACACGCATCAGCCCCCGCTACCCGATGGTCGAACTGGCAACGGGAGCGCTGTTCTTTTTTTGTATCCACCGCTGGGGCGCGACGCCTGCGGGGTTGGCATGGTGCGGCTTTTCGGCGGCCCTGATTGCTCTGGCGTTCATTGACTGGGACACCACGCTTTTGCCCGATGACATCACCTTGCCTTTGCTCTGGGCAGGGTTGCTGGCGTCCGCCCTGCAATGGACGAACGTACCGTTGTTTGCTTCCGTTATGGGCGCTGCGGCAGGATACCTGTCGCTCTGGCTGGTCTACTGGGGCTTCAAGTTGGCGACAGGCAAAGAAGGTATGGGCTACGGCGACTTCAAGCTGTTTGCAGCATTGGGCGCATGGTTTGGCTGGCAGGCGCTGGTGCCGATCATTTTGATGTCTTCAGTGATTGGCGCCATCATTGGGATTGCAATGAAAGTTTTCAGCAGCTTGCGTGAGGGTGGCTACATTCCGTTCGGCCCCTTCCTAGTGGGTGCAGGGCTCACCGCGATGGTGTTCGGCCCCAACGCCATTTTGGGTACAGTGCTCGGTCTTCTGGGGCTCTGACGAACTCACATGGCAACCCACCGACAGCCCTTGCGCCTGGGTCTGACCGGCGGCATCGGTAGCGGCAAGAGCACCGTAGGCCAGATGATGGCGTCCTTGGGTGCAAGCCTCATCGACGCCGACCAGATCTCCAGGGAGGTGACTGGGCCGGGCGGTGCGGCCATGCCTGCCATTCGAACTACTTTTGGTGAAGCATATGTTGATGCATCGGGTGCGCTGGATCGTGCGCGCATGCGGCAACTGGCCTTCAGCCAACCGCAGGCGCGCAGCCAGCTGGAGGCCATCGTGCACCCCTTGGTGGCCTTGCAAAGCCAGCAACGGATTCAACAGGCCATACAGTCTGGCCGTCGATGGATCGTGCACGACATCCCGCTGCTGACGGAGTCCGGGCGGTGGGCGCGCCAGCTCGACGCCGTGGTCGTGGTGGACTGCACAGAGCAGACCCAGATCTCGCGGGTCATGCAGCGCAGCGGTCTGTCTGCCGAAGCTGTGCAAGGCATCGTTGCCTCACAAGCTACGCGCCCAGCGCGCAGGGCGGTGGCAGATGTGGTGATTGCCAACGAAGCACATTGCTCGCTAGAGCAGTTACAGGCTGAGGTGCAGCAAGTGGCCACACTGTTCGGGCTATGATGCGTACGAAACCGTTTGTGCTTTCACCCCATGCCGTGCGCCACCGGCGTCAGAATACTCCCTGAGCCTCCAGGAACCCGCCAGCGTGATCCTTTACGAATACCCCTTTAACGAGCGTCTCAGAACCTATCTGCGGCTGGAGCAGCTGTTCCGCCGCTTGGGGGAGTTGATCCCCCGGCCTCACGCGCTGGACCACCATTTCGCCTTGGTGACGATTTTCGAGATCATGGATGTGGCCGCCCGGGCCGATCTGAAGTCGGATGTGCTCAAGGACATCGAAAAGCACAAGCACCAGCTCGACACGTACCGAGGCAACCCCTCCATTTCTGAAGCCGCACTGGACGCGGTGATCAGCCAGTTGGACCGGTGCTTCGTGGCACTCAACACCCAAAGCGGCAAGTCGGGCCATGCGCTGACGGAAAACGACTGGCTGATGAGCATCCGCAGCCGCATCGGCATTCCGGGTGGGACCTGTGGCTTTGACCTGCCAGCCTATTACGCGTGGCAACACCACCCCCCGGCGGTGCGTCAGCAGGCCCTGGAGGAATGGGCCTCCACGTTGGCGCCCCTCGCCGAGTCGATCTATGTGCTGCTCAAGCTGCTGCGCGATTCAGGCGTGCCCCAAAAGGTCGCGGCAGAACGCGGACAGTTTCAGCAGAATCTGCCCCAGGGCCGCACCTTCCAGCTGCTGCGGCTTCGCATCGACCCAGCGCTGAACCTGATCCCGGAAATCAGTGGCAACCGTCTGATTGTCTCGGTGCGGCTCATGCGGCTGGAAGGCGATGGACGCCTGCACGCCTGCAACGAAGATGCGGCGTTTGAACTGACCCTGTGCGCGTAGGCCTTAGCCAGCCCAAGCCCAGAGACTGAATCGCGCCAAAGCCTGCTAAAGATCGGGCGGGCCGACTTGAGCAAGAGGATCACCCCAGGATGCCCCACTCCCTAGCCCCTTCCTCGCAGGCACGCATCGTCACCTGCCCCAGCTGCGGCGGAGATAGCGTGTATAGCGCCGCGAATGTATACCGTCCGTTTTGCAGCGAGCGCTGCAAGCAGATAGACCTTGGCGCATGGGCCAGCGAAAGCTTTCGCATGCCCACCGAAGCGCCGCCAGACGACGCCCCCCATGGCGACCCGCGCCAGCAGCATTGACCAAGGTCATAGGCGCCATTCAAGAGCGATTTCGCCAAAAACCAGCGGTAGCGCTAGTGCTGCATGCCTGAGGAGCTACTAATTCAATAGCAAATCAGTCCTACACAGGCAGGAGTCTCACTCCACCGCGGACTGCAGACCCCGCTCCTCAGCCAGCCATTGCAACACCGGATAGGCACCGGGCAGCACCGGGGACACCGTGATCGGCATTTGCTGCCAGGCCATGGCCTGGCCTTCACGCATCTCGAATTCGCCAGTCCACTCCCATACCTTGCACCAGTGCAGCCGTACCAGTGCGTGGGGGTAATCGTGTTCGGTCACTTTCCAGACGCTGGCCGGGCCGATGGTCACGCCCAGCTCCTCGATCAGTTCGCGGCGCAGCGCCTGCTCCACGGTCTCGCCCGCCTCCAGCTTGCCACCCGGAAACTCCCAGTACCCCGCGTAGGGCTTGCCCGGCGGGCGGGTGGATAGCAGCATCGCGCCGTCTGCGCGCAGCAGGATGCCCACGGCCACTTCGGTGTGTTTGCGTTCGGCAGTGGCCGGGACGCTGTCTGGAGCGAGATGTTCAGCCGCCATGTCGCCCCGCATAGTCACGCGCAAACTGGTACGCCACACGGCCGCTGCGCGAGCCACGCTCCAGCGCCCAGACCAGGGCCTCAGGCCGCGCCTCCTCAATGGCCTGTGCGGGCACACCGAACGACGACAACCACTGCGCCACGATGGTCAGGTACTCCTGCTGGCTGAACGGGTAGAAGCTGACCCACAGGCCAAAACGCTCCGACAGCGAAATCTTCTCCTCCACCACCTCGCCCGGGTGCACCTCTCCGTCATCGGTGTGGGTGTACGTGAGGTTGTCGGCCATGTACTCCGGCAGCAGGTGGCGTCGGTTGCTGGTGGCGTAGATCAGCACGTTCGGCGTGGCGGCCGCCACCGAGCCGTCCAGGATCGACTTGAGCGCCTTGTAGCCTGGCTCGCCGTCCTCAAAACTCAGGTCATCGCAGAAGACGATGAATTTCTCGGGCCGGTCAGACACTACGTCCACGATGTCCGGCAGGTCGGTCAGGTCGGCCTTGTCCACCTCTATCAGGCGCAGGCCTTCGGCTGCGTAAGCGTTCAAGCAGGCCTTGATCAGCGACGACTTGCCGGTACCACGCGCACCGGTCAGCAGCACGTTGTTGGCGGGCTTGCCCTGCACAAACTGCTGCGTATTGCGTTCGATCTTTTCTTTTTGCGGATCGATTTCCTTGAGGTCTGCCAGCCGCATCGCCCCCACGTGGCGCACGGGTTCCAGCGTGCCATGCCCACTGCTGCGCTTGCGGTAGCGCCAGGCAATGGAGGCGGACCAGTCAGGCGCTCCCAGCGGCTGGGGCAGCACCGACTCGATGCGGGCGATGAGCTGCTCGGCACGTTCGACCAAGCGTTCAAATTTTTCGTTCATTGTGGCGACATGCGCTAGTGGAATATGCCTCAACAGCTATCATAAAGATAGCAAAATCCAACTCACGAGCGGTAGTCGGCGTTGATGGTCACGTACTCGTGGCTGAAGTCGCAGGTCCACACCGTGTCCGCTGCGGTACCGCGCCCCAGTAGCACCCTCACCGTGATCTCGCTCTGCTTCATCACCCGCTGGCCGTCTTCTTCGCGATAGGCAGGATTGCGCCCCCCTTGCAGCGCCACGTGCACATCGTCCAGGTACAGGTCGATGCCGGTCTGGTCCAGGTCGTCAATGCCGGCATAGCCCACGGCCGCCAGGATGCGGCCCAGGTTGGGGTCGCTGGCAAAAAAGGCCGTCTTGACCAACGGCGAATGGGCAATGGCGTACGCCACCTTGCGGCACTCGTCGCCAGTCTTGCCGCCTTCGACCCGCACTGTGATGAACTTGGTCGCCCCCTCGCCGTCCCGCACGATCGCCTGCGCCAGCTTTTGTGACACCGAGAGCATCGCAGCCTTGAGGGCCTGGCCGTCCGCGCTGTCGAGCGAGGTCACGGGCGCATGCGCTGCTTTGTTGGTGGCAACGACCACGAACGAATCGTTGGTCGATGTGTCACCGTCAATGGTGACGCGATTGAAAGAGCCGTCAGCCAGATCACGCGCCAGTTGCTGCATGACGGCGGGCGCCACGCAAGCGTCCGTGGCCAGGAAGCCCAGCATGGTGGCCATGTTGGGGCGGATCATGCCCGCGCCCTTGCTGATGCCCGTGATGGACACTGTGGCGCCACCGATCTGCACCTGCGCAGAGAACGCCTTGGGCAGTGTGTCGGTGGTCATGATGCCCTCGGCGGCACGGGCCCAATGGCCGGGCTGCGCATCGGCGATGGCGGTGGGCAGTCCCGCTTCGATGCGGTCGTTGGGCAGCGGCTCCATGATCACGCCGGTTGAGAACGGCAGGATCTGCTCGGGCGCCACACTCAGCTGACGAGCGAGCGCAATGCAGGTGGCGCGCGCACGCGCCAGGCCGTCAGCCCCGGTGCCCGCATTGGCGTTGCCCGTGTTGATGACCATGGCGCGAATGGACTGGCCGCTGCTCAAATGCTCGCGGCTGATCTGCACCGGCGCTGCGCAAAAGCGGTTCTGCGTGAACACGCCAGCCACGCTGGCGCCCTCGTCCAGCAGGAACACGGTGAGGTCCTTGCGGTGGGCCTTGCGGACACCAGCTTCGGCAACACCGATGCGCACACCGGCGATGGGGTGCAGATCGGCAGCAACGGGGGCGACTAGATTGACGGGCATGAAGGTCTTTCTGAAAAAACTGCGGCCGATTATCCGGAAAACCGTGGCGCGCCAATGAAAACACGGGCCGAAGCCCGTGTTGTCTGGATCAGGAAATCAAGCCAGCTTGCCGTGGCACTGCTTGTATTTCTTGCCGCTGCCACAGGGGCAGGGGTCGTTGCGGCCCACACGCATACCTTCGGGCAGCGCTTGCTGGGCCACGGTCTGTGCATCCACCGTGGTTTCCACTTCGCCGGTTTCGGTGGGCGCGGTATAGGTCACGTTGGCAATGCTCTCGGCGCGCTGCTCCATGTCCTGCGCGGCCTGGTCGAGCTGCGCCTGCGACTGCACCTGCACGGTCATGAGGATCTTGGTGACCTCGTTCTTGACCTGGTCGATGAGCTGGCGGAACAGCTCGAAAGCCTCGCGCTTGTACTCCTGCTTGGGCTGCTTTTGCGCATAGCCGCGCAAGTGGATGCCCTGGCGCAGGTAATCGAGTGCGCTCAGGTGATCGCGCCAATTGGAGTCAAAGTTCTGCAGCAGCACCACACGCTCAAACTGCGTGAAGTTTTCGCGGCCCACCTGCTCGACCTTGGCATTGAAGGCAGCGTGCGCGGCCTGCAAGACCTTGTCCAGGATCTCGTCGTCGGTGATTGCATTGGCGCCCTGCACTTCCTGCTGCAGCGCGATCGGCACCTGCCATTCTTCTGCGAGCGCCTTTTCCAGCGCGGCCAGATCCCACTGCTCTTCCACCGATTCGGCGGGCACGTACTGGCGCACCAGATCGGTCATGCAGTCTTCGCGCATGGCCGCAATCACATCCGACAGGTCAGACGCGTCGAGGATGTCGTTGCGCTGCTGGTAGATCACCTTGCGCTGGTCGTTGGCCACATCGTCATACTCCAGCAACTGCTTGCGGATGTCGAAGTTGCGGGCCTCCACCTTGCGCTGGGCCGACTCGATGCTGCGCGTCACGATGCCCGCTTCAATGGCTTCGCCATCAGGCATCTTCAGGCGGTCCATGATCGCCTTCACGCGGTCGCCCGCGAAGATGCGCATGAGCGAATCGTCCAGGCTCAGATAGAAACGCGACGAACCTGGGTCGCCCTGGCGGCCCGAACGGCCACGCAGCTGGTTGTCGATGCGGCGCGACTCATGGCGCTCGGTGGCGATGATGCGCAGGCCGCCCAGCGCCTTGACCTTCTCGTGGTCAACCTTCCACTGCTCACGCAGCGCGGCCACCTTGGCGGCACGGTCGGACTCGGACAGGGATTCGTCGGCTTCGATGGCCGCCACATCCTTCTCGATATTGCCGCCCAGCACGATGTCGGTACCACGACCGGCCATGTTGGTGGCGATGGTGATCATGCCCTCGCGACCGGCCTGGGCCACGATGTCGGCCTCACGGGCGTGCTGCTTGGCATTGAGCACTTGGTGGGGCAGGCCTTCCTTGTTCAGCAGCTGGTCGATGATTTCGGAGTTCTCGATCGACGTCGTACCCACCAGCACGGGCTGGCCGCGCTCATGGCATTCGCGAATGTCCTTGATGGCGGCTTCGTACTTCTCGCGCGTGGTCTTGTAGACGCGGTCCAGCTGGTCGTCGCGCTTGCTGGGCCGGTTGGGCGGGATGACCGTGGTTTCCAGGCCGTAGATTTCCTGGAACTCGTAGGCTTCGGTATCGGCCGTACCCGTCATGCCGGCGAGCTTGTTGTACAGGCGGAAATAGTTCTGGAACGTGATGGAGGCCAGTGTCTGGTTCTCGGCCTGGATGTTCACGCCTTCCTTGGCTTCCACGGCCTGGTGCAGACCTTCACTCCAGCGGCGGCCCGACATCAGGCGGCCGGTGAACTCGTCCACGATCACGATCTCGCCGTTTTGCACCACGTAGTGCTGATCGCGGTGGTACAAGTGATTGGCCCGCAGCGCTGCATACAGGTGGTGCATCAGCGTGATGTTGGCCGGGTCGTACACCGAGGCGCCTTCGGCGATCAGGCCGTGGGACGCCAGAATGCGTTCGGCAGTTTCGTGGCCTTGCTCGGTCAGAAACACCTGGTGGGTTTTTTCGTCCAGCGTGAAGTCGCCGGGCTTGGTCACACCCTCGCCTGTGCGGGGGTCCGCCTCGCCTTCCTGACGCACCAGCAGGGGCACCACTTTGTTCATCGCGATGTACATCGCCGTGTGGTCTTCGGCCTGGCCACTGATGATGAGCGGCGTGCGGGCTTCGTCGATCAGGATCGAGTCCACCTCGTCCACGATGGCAAAGTTCAGGCCCTGTTGCACACGGTCCTGCGCTTCATAGACCATGTTGTCGCGCAGGTAGTCAAAGCCGTATTCGTTGTTGGTGCCGTAGGTGATGTCGGCACGGTACGCAGCCTGCTTTTCTTCACGGGGCATGTTGGGCAGGTTGATACCCACCGTGAGGCCCAGGAAGTTGTACAGGCGCCCCATCCACTGCGCATCGCGGTTGGCGAGGTAGTCATTCACCGTCACCACGTGCACGCCCTTGCCAGAAAGGGCATTGAGGTACACCGGCAGCGTGGCCGTCAGGGTCTTGCCCTCGCCAGTGCGCATTTCGGCGATCTTGCCGAAGTGCAGCGCCATGCCACCGAGCAGCTGCACATCAAAGTGCCGCATCTTCATGATGCGCTTGGACCCCTCGCGCACCACGGCGAAGGCTTCGGGGAGCATGCTGTCCAACGACTCGCCCTTGGCCACACGGTCCTTGAACTCCTGCGTCTTGGCCCGGAGCTGCTCGTCCGACAGCTTCTCGTAATCGGGCTCCATCGCATTGATGCGGGTCACCGTCTTGCGGTACTGCTTGAGGAGCCGGTCATTGCGGCTGCCGAATATTTTGGTGAGGAAGTTGGTGGCCATGCGAACAGGACCGCCTGCCCCGCTGCAATCAGCGCGCCAAGCGACCGAAATCCCTAAGATGAATTGAGTTCAGATGGGTCCTGCGACCGATATTGCAAGCATTGCAACTGCGGGCAGAGAACGCCGGACCCGCGATTTTACCTGCCCGGTGCCGGCGCGGCCGGCTGTCCTGCCAACGTGGAGGGCTGAATGGCGGCTACCTGTGCGCCAGTGGCCGTACCGCCCGCATTCAGGAACTTCTGTGGGTCCTGGAAAACCCCCTGCACCAGCACCTCAAAGTGCAGATGCGGCCCCGTCGAGCGGCCGGTGGTACCGATCTCCGCAATCTTTTGCCCGCGGCGCACGATGTCGCCCTGCTTGATCAAGACGCGCGAGGCATGGGCATAGCGCGTCACCAGCTGGTTGCCATGGTCTACCTCGATCATGTTGCCGTAGGCGGGGTGGTACTCCTGGGTAACAACCACGCCTCCGGCGGCCGCCAGGATGGGTGTGCCGGTGTCGGCCTGGAAATCCAACCCGGTGTGCAAGGCCGACTGCCCCGTAATGGGATCGACCCGCCAGCCAAAACCCGACCCTGCGACACGCCCCGTGACGGGCGCATGGGTCGGAATCATCTTCTTGCGGATGTGCTGGTCAAACAGACGGGACTCCAGCACCGTCATCAGATCCACACGCTGGTTGGTCAGGCGCTCCAGATCATCCAGAGTGGTTTGCAGCTCTTCCATGGACAGGTTGCGCGCGCTCACGAGGGCGCCGCCGCGAGCATCCGCTTTCTGAATGTCAGCAGGTGCCATGCCCGCAAGGCCTAGCACACGATCCCCCAGGGACTCCAGCTGCACCATGCGCGCTTGCATTTCACCCACACGCCGGGCCATGGCATCGAGATTGGCGCGCATGAATCGGTCACGCTCGGCAAACTCATCCTTGACCACAAGGCGCACCAGCGAGCCCACGATAGGCCACCCTTCACGCGCCCCTTTCAGAAAAACCCAGTGGTAGAGCCCTGCAGCCACCACCATCAGGCACAGCGACACAGCAAGCCCCGCCAGGACCAAGCGCGTGCCAGACAAATGAATGGCCCGGCTGCGCGCCAGTCTGGCGTCCGTGATAATCAAATGCACTGCCAATACTCCACGCCCGAAGACGCCACACCATGAATCGCCGCCACTACGCCGTCACCCTGCAGCAAGCCAGCGAGGAATCCCCCACGCTGGCAAAGCTTACAGCGCTGACACGCGACTCCAGTGATCGGCTCAAGGCCATTGAATTGCTGATTCCCGCCGCGTTGCGCCCAGCGGTTCAGGCAGGCCCCATTGACGGGGACAGCTGGTGCCTGCTGGTCAAGAGCAATGCTGCGGCGGCAAAAATACGCCAACTGCTGCCTGCTTTGCAGGCGCATCTGCGCAGTCGGGGGTGGGAGGTTAACGCGATTCGCCTGAAAGTTCAAACCTGACGGCCAGGGCGTCAGTGCCAGGGAATGCAAAAAGCAAGAGAAATGGTGCCGGTTGTCGGAATCGAACTGACGACCTACCGCTTACAAGGCGGGTGCTCTACCAACTGAGCTAAACCGGCGAAGGCAGTATTTTATCCTGTAAAAACCGCCCGAAATTTGAAACAGCAGCTATTTGATGCGCTTTAGCGAGGGGCGTGCTCCACCTTGAGCAGGCGGCGGCCGAGGAGCGTCGCCCCCATCATCCTTGTGGCCATCTTCCACACCCACCAGCTGCACGACACGGTCTTCGGCAGGCACGGCAGCCGTCGCCTCTTCCGTTTGCACCGGCGCGGGGGACGCAGCAGCAGACAGTGCAGAGGGAGCCCCCTCCGCAGAAGTCAACAGATCCACCGGTGGCGGGAACGCCATACCTTGACCGTTCTCACGGGCATAGATAGCGATCACACGCCCGACCGGCACCAGAATTTCGCGGGGCTTGCCACCAAAACGCGCCTTGAACTCAATGAATTCATTGCCCAGTTGCAGCGCGCTGGTCGCATCAAAACTGATGTTCAGAACGATCTCGCCATCCTTCACATACTCGCGCGGCACCTGCACCGAGTCGTCCACACGCACCGCCACGTAAGGCGTGAGCCCGTTGTCGGTACACCATTCGTACAGGGCGCGAATGAGATAGGGGCGCGTGGAGGTCGATTCCTGTGCGGTCATGGATGGCGGTACTACAGCTGCTATGGAAAGAGGGAAGTCTGCAGGCCGCTGCTTACTTGCGCATGACCTTTTCGGACGGCGTCAGCGCTTCAATGTAAGCCGGGCGCGAGAAGATGCGCTCAGCGTACTTGAGCAGCGGGGCCGCATTCTTGGACAGATCAATGCCGTAGTAGTCGAGGCGCCACAGCAGCGGCGCGATGGCCACGTCCAGCATCGAGAAGTTGTCGCCCAGCATGTACTTGTTCTTGAGGAACACCGGGGCCAGCTGCGTCAGGCGGTCACGGATGTGGGCGCGCGCCTTTTCCAACGCTTTCTCATTGCCTTTGGTCGCACGCGATTCGAGCGTGTTCACATGCACGAACAATTCCTTCTCGAAGTTGAGCAGGAACAGGCGCACGCGGGCGCGGTCCACCGGGTCACCAGGCATCAGTTGCGGGTGAGGAAAACGCTCATCGATGTACTCATTGATGATGTTCGACTCGTACAGGATCAGGTCGCGCTCGACCAGGATCGGCACCTGGCCGTACGGGTTCATCACGCTGATGTCTTCGGGCTTGTTGTACAGGTCCACATCGCGGATTTCAAAGTCCATGCCTTTTTCAAACAGGACAAAACGGCAGCGGTGGGAGAAGGGACAGGTCGTACCCGAGTAAAGCACCATCATGGTGGGAGGCTCCTAAAAATCAAAAGAGTGGGACGCCAAAAGCGCCCACTCTGTAATAAATCCGACGGCACCCCGCAGGGTGCTAGCGATGGATCTGGCGTTTACTTGACGTCCTTCCAAAACGCAGCGTTCAAGCGCCAAGCAATGATCGTGAACACGCCCAGGAACATCAGCACCCAGACGCCCACGCGCCAACGGGTGTTCTGCGCGGGCTCGCCCATCCACTGCAGATAGTTCACCAGATCACCAATATTCTGATCGAATTGCAAAGGCGTCATCGTGCCAGGCGTGATCTGCTCCCAGCCCTTGAACACATGGGTCTTGTGGCCGTGGCTCTCGTGTTCTTCAAACACGGGACGACGTTCGCCCTGCAACTGCCACAGAACATGGGGCATACCGACGCTGGGGAAAGCTAGGTTGTTCCAGCCGGTGGCCTTGGTGTCGTCGCGATAGAAGGTGCGCAGGAAGGTGTACAGATAGTCAGCCCCCGTGCCGCCGTGGCCTGCACGTGAGCGTGCAATCACGGTGAGGTCGGGCGGATTGGCACCAAACCATTCCTTGGCCTGCTTGGGATCGATCGACGCCTTCATGGTTTCACCCACCTTGTCGGTGGTGAACAGCAGGTTGTCCTTGATCTGCTGCTCGGTCAGGCCGATGTCGCGCAGGCGATTGAACCGCATGTAGGCCGCCGAGTGGCAGCTCAGGCAGTAGTTCACGAACACCTTGGCACCGTTTTGCAGCGAGGCCAGGTCGTTGGTCTTGTTGGGCGCCTTGTCCCAGGCAATGGTGTCGCCACCCGCCGCATGGGCAGCACCGGCGACCAGACCCACAGCGGCGATCAACGTGAGGATGATTTTCTTCATTGTTGTTATCTCCAGGCTCAGTGCGCCACAAAGGTCACGCGGTCAGGCACGGGCTTGGTTTCACCGATGCGGCTCCACCAGGGCATCAGCAGGAAGAAGCCGAAGTAGAACAGCGTTCCGACTTGCGACACACGCTCGCCGATCGGCGATGGTGGCTGAACACCCAGGTAGCCCAGGATCAGGAAGATGATCACGAACACGCCGTACAAATACTTGTGCCAGTCAGGACGGTAGCGGATCGACTTGACAGGGCTGTGATCCAGCCAGGGCAGGAAGAACAGGATGATCACAGCGCCACCCATCACCACCACGCCCCAGAACTTGGCATCGATGGACAGCATCATGGCGATGACCACCACGGCCGCACCGGCGATACCCGCCTTCACGAAGCTGGGCAGCTTGGCCTTGAGCACGCCAAAACCGGCGCCAGCGACCACGCACAGCACGAGCACATACATCATCTCAGTGGTGATGGCACGCAGCATCGAATAGAACGGCGTGAAGTACCAGACCGGAGCAATGTGTGCAGGGGTCTTGAGCGGATCCGCAGGGATGAAGTTGTTGTATTCGAGGAAGTAACCACCGAACTCAGGAGCAAAGAACACCACGGCCGTGAATGCCATCAGGAACATGCTCAGCGCGAAGATGTCATGCACCGTGTAGTAGGGGTGGAAGGGCACGCCATCGAGCGGCTTGCCATTGGCATCCTTGGGAGCCTTGGGGCCCTTGATTTCCACACCATCGGGGTTGTTGGAGCCCACGTCGTGCAGCGCCAGCAAGTGCGCCACCACAAGGCCCAGCAGCACCAGGGGCACGGCAATCACGTGGAAGCTGAAGAAGCGATTCAGCGTCGCATCGCCAACCACATAGTCGCCACGGATCAGCAGGGCCAGATCAGGACCAATGAAGGGGATGGCAGCGAACAGGTTCACGATCACCTGGGCGCCCCAGTAGGACATCTGTCCCCAGGGCAGCAGGTAACCCATGAAGGCTTCGGCCATCAGGCACAGGAAGATCGCGCAACCGAAGATCCAGACCAGCTCGCGCGGCTTGCGGTAGCTGCCGTAGATGAGGCCACGAAACATGTGCAGGTACACCACCACAAAGAACGCCGAAGCGCCCGTGGAGTGCATGTAGCGGATCAACCAGCCCCAGGGCACATCGCGCATGATGTACTCGACCGACGCGAACGCGAGGTTGGCGTCCGGCTTGTAGTGCATGACCAGGAAGATGCCGGTCACGATCTGGATCACCAGCACGACCAGCGCCAGCGAGCCGAAGATGTACCAGAAGTTGAAGTTCTTCGGAGCGTAGTACTCCGACATGTGCACCTTGTAGGCGTCAAAGGCCGTCGGGAACCGGTTCTCGAACCAGTTGGTGACCTTGGCGCCTGCGGAGGCGTTCGGCGAGATTTCTTTGAATTCGTGGGCCATGTCGTTCTCCGTCAAGCCTTCTTGTCTTCACCGATCAGCAGGCGCGTATCGGACAGGTACATGTGCGGAGGCACCTCAAGGTTGTCGGGTGCTGGCTTGTTCTTGAAGACGCGGCCCGCCATGTCGAACGTGGAGCCGTGGCAAGGGCACAGGAAGCCGCCCTTCCAGTCGTCGGGCAGCGAAGGTTGTGCACCGGTCTGGAACTTGTCCGACGGCGAGCAACCCAAGTGCGAGCAAATGCCCACACCCACAAAAATTTCTGGCTTGATCGAACGCGCCTCGTTGCGGGCGTACTCAGGCGTGAGTTCAGAGGGCTTGCGCTCCGACTTGGGATCGGCGAGCTGGCCGTCGAGCTTGGGCAGCTCTGCCAGTTGCTCCGGCGTGCGCTTGATGATCCAGACGGGCTTGCCGCGCCACTCCACAGTGACCTTTTCTCCAGGTTTGAGGGCGGAGATATCCACCTCGACAGCAGCACCAGCGGCTTTGGCACGCTCTGAGGGCTGGAAAGTACTCACGAAAGGAACGGCGGTTGCCACGCCGCCCACCGCACCAGCACATGCTGACGTGATGATCCACGTCCGCTTGCTGGAGTCGATTGGAGTGTCACTCATGGGGATCCTCGATGAACATCGCTAGATTGGGGTCAACCGCGAATTGTAGCGGAGTGAAAATGGTTATTTCCAAGTGGTTTGCTGGCTTGACAGGGGTGCGAACCGGGCAATACTCCCCCATCACCGTTTTACAAGGAGCAACAACATGGGGATGATGCAAGAGTTCAGGGAGTTCGCGGTCAAGGGCAATGTGATTGACCTCGCGGTGGGCGTCATCATTGGCGGCGCCTTTGGCAAGATCGTGGATTCGGTGGTAGCGGACCTGATCATGCCGGTGGTGGGGCTCATCTTCGGCAAGCTCGATTTCTCCAACCTGTTCATCGTGCTGGGCAACGTGCCTCCAGGCACGGGCACCACACTCGACGCCCTCAAAAAGGCCGGTGTGCCAGTGTTTGCCTATGGCAACTTCCTGACCGTGGCGGTCAACTTTGTGATCCTGGCGTTCATCATCTTCATGATGATCAAGCAGATCAACCGCCTCAAGCGCGAAGCCCCTGCCGCCCCCGCCGCACCAGCGGCCCCTCCCGAAGACATTGTGTTGCTGCGCGAAATTCGCGACAGCCTGAAGAAGTAAACCCTTGGGCCAGCGGCCTTAGTGGCCGCACAAAACGCCACCGCTGCGCTGCCTCCACCAGCCGCCGGTGGCGTTGGCTTTTGG
>NZ_QAIM01000303.1:7263-20207 GCF_003061035.1 Acidovorax sp. HMWF018 | reverse complement strand
TGCTGCTGCTGGACGAACCCGTGGCCGGCATGACCGATGAAGAGACTGCCCGCACTGCGGAGCTGTTCCTCACGCTCAAGGGCAAACATTCGCTCATGGTGGTGGAGCACGACATGGGCTTCATCCGCACCATCTCAGAGAAGGTGACGGTGCTGTGCGATGGCTCGGTGCTGGCCGAAGGCACGCTCGACCAGGTACAGGCCGACGAGCGCGTGATCGAGGTGTACCTCGGTCGGTGAAAGTATTCACTATCAAAAATATAGCTGCCGGCGCATATTGAACTAGCGCTAGCGGCCCAAAACACCCCAAGTCACCATGCTCACCGTCCAGAACATCAACCAGTACTACGGCGGCTCCCACATCCTGCGTGACGTGAGCCTCACCGCCACCCCGGGCAAGGTCACCGTGCTGCTCGGCCGCAACGGCGTGGGCAAGACGACGCTGCTCAAAAGCCTCATGGGGCTGGTGCCCATCAAGAGCGGCAGCATCAGCTTCGACGGCAAACCCATCGACAAAGCCACGCCCTACGACCGGGCGCGCGCAGGCATCGGCTTTGTGCCGCAAGGCCGCGAAATCTTCGGCCGCCTGACGGTGGAAGAAAACCTGCGCATGGGCCTGGCCTACAAAAGCGGATCGACGCCGGTGCCTGCACACCTGTACGAACTCTTCCCTGTGCTCAAGCAAATGCTCAAGCGCCGGGGCGGTGACCTGTCGGGCGGGCAACAACAGCAGCTGGCCATTGCCCGCGCGCTGGCCCCCGGCCCGCGTTTGCTCATCCTGGACGAGCCCACGGAGGGCATCCAGCCCAGCATCATCAAGGACATCGGCCGCGTGATCCGCATGCTGGCCGACCAGGGAGAAATGGCCATCCTGCTGTGCGAGCAGTACTACGACTTTGCGCAGGAACTGGCCGATGAGTACCTGGTGATGGAGCGCGGCGAAGTCATTGCCCGCGGGCCAGGTAGCGAGATGGAGGCCAAAGGCATTCGCAACCTCGTGGCGATTTAAGAGCGCACCCCCTGAGTCGCCTGGGTCGCCTGCCCCGTCTCTCGCTGCGCGGGAGGGGACGCACCCGGTGGCCTGGCGGGGCCAGTTCCACGGGTGCATTAGCGAGGGGCGTGCCAGTTTCAGAGAGCTGAAGGCAATGCCACGGCGGGGGAAGGTGCTTCCATCGCCTCCACCAGCAGTCGCGTGAAGGTGTCATGCAACGGCGAAGCCGGTGCGTTGTTCACCGTGGCGATGCCCAGCTGGTAGGCGATGCGGGGCCTGAACGGGCGCGACGTGATCGCCTCGTACGGGCAGTGCTGCGCCAGCAAGGCGTTCACGATCGAGACCCCGAGCCCCTGGGCCACGTGGGCGCAGGCCTCGCTGATGGAGTGCACCTCCAGCGCCACGCGCGGCTGCACGCGCCGCTGGCGAAAGGCCATGTCGATGTCGTGGCGGATCTGCCGCTGGCGCCCCAGCAGGATCAGGCTGACGTCGATCAGGTCGGTGGGGCTGACCTCTGCCAGGCCTTCGAGCGCATGGCCGCGGGGCATGATGCACACGGCTTCGGAGTCCAGGCTGGCGCGGGTGCTCAGTCCCTGCATTTCCATGGGCAGGCGCACGAGACCGATGTCCGCATCGCGGCTCAGCAGCGCGCGCTCCGTGTCGTTGTACGAGCCTGACAGGACCTCCAGCACCACGTCCGGGTGCGCCTGCATGAAGCGCTTGGCCAGCACCGGCATGAGCGTGGTGGCCAGCGTGCTGGGCACCGCCACCTTCAGCAGGCGCCGCTTGAAGCCGCCCAGACGCAACTGTTCGGCATGGCGGCGAAAGCACTGCGCCGAGTCCATCAGCACCTGGGCGTCGTGCAGCAGCGCATGGGCTTCGGCCGTGGGGCTCAGGCGGCCTTTTTCGCGCACGAACAAACGCAGGGCCAGGTCCTCCTCCAGCTGCGCCAGCAAGCGGCTGATGGCGGGCTGCGACAGCCCCATGCGCTCGGCCGCGCCGGTGGTGGAGCCGCTGAGCATGATGGCCTGGAAGGCCTCGAGTTGCTTGAAGTTCATGGGGTGGAAAAGGGGCAGACGTTCGGGTATGCAGGCAGCCAGCCTGCATCTTTGCACTGCTGCCACGACAGCGCAAACCTGCGGTCTATTGCATAGGGTCATCAGCGTTCGTCATAGCGTTGTGGCCGAGCACCTCGCTCCACAGAATCGGCGGCGTCATCAGCCAACCTGGCACCACCCCTTCAAGGAGCAAGATTTCATGAGGCGCTCATTTCCCTTCGCGCTGGCCGCCTGCGGCCTTTCCGTTTCGGCTGCTGGGCCCGCTGCCGCACAGGACCTGCAGGTCCTGCAGGTCTACGGCCAGGTGCGGCTCACCGTCAACAACGTGAAGACCGGCAACGCCGGCTCCGTGACTGAAGAGCGCGACAACGCATCCCGCCTGGGCTTTCGCGGCAAGGAGGACTTGGGCGACGGCCTGGCCGCCCTGTTCGGCCTGGAGATGGGGCTCGAAGCCGACTCCGGCGCCGCCACCACGCCAGCCTTTCGCAACAGCTATGCCGCCTTGCGCGGCAGCCTGGGCACGGTGGCGCTCGGACGGCTCGATTCCGCCAACCCGACCGGCTCGCCGCTGTACTCGCAAGTCACGCGCATCACCTCGTTCGCCGCCAACGATGCCGGGGCCACGGCCATCGGCACCTCCATCCTGAACGCGCGCAACCGCACGTCCAACGCCATCGGCTACCAAAGCCCCACCTGGGGCGGCGTCAACCTGCGGGCGCGCTACTACCTGCGCGGTGATGCCAAGACGCCCGAGCAGGAAAACGGCGCCAAGTCGCTGGACCTGGGCCTCAACTATGCCGACGGGCCCTGGTCGGCAGGCATCGGCTACGGCAAGGACACGCGCCCGGGTGGCCTGCTGGCCAACGAGTTCTCGAGCAAATGGCAGGCCGGCGTACGCTACGACTTTGGCGCGATCGAGCCCTATGTGCTGCTGGGCCGTGATACCTACGCCAGGACGTCGGCCACCACCCGCGCCGATGTGGACTACTGGCTGGTGGGCACCCGCTTTTCAGCTGGCCAGCACGCCATCGTGGTCAACGTGATGCAGCGCGATGTGCAGGCGTCGCTGCGCGGCCTGCGCAAGCGCCAGCAGGTAGCCTATACCTATGCTCTGTCCAAACGCACCGAGCTGCAGGCCTTCATCGACCGCGACGGCGTCGATTCGAGCCGCAGCAATGTGTCCGTGCGCGCCATTGGCGCGGGAGTTCGCCATGATTTCTGATAACAAGCACCGCATGATTCCCTGGATGTCCCGCATGCCGCAAACGCTCGCGCTGTTGTGTTCCTTCATGCTGTGCCACCCGCTGATCGCGGGCGCGGCCGAGTTCCCCGAGAAGCCCGTGCGCATCGTGATTCCGTTTCCAGCAGGGGCAGCTGCGGACACGGCCATGCGTGTGGTGGCACGCAAGATGTCGGACCAGTGGCGGCAGCCTGTCGTCATCGACAACCGGCCCGGTGCGCACGGCTTCCAGGCGGTCTCCTCGGCGCCGGCCGACGGGTACACGCTGCTGATGGGCGCAGGTTCCGGCATGGTGACGGCGCCGCTGCTGTCCAGCAAGCTCACGTACAACCCGTCGCGCGACTTCGTGCCGGTGGGGCGGGTGGTGGTCAACGTGCCCATCCTCACCACACACCCAAGCCTGCAGGTTCGCACGGTGCAGGAGCTTATCGAGCTGGCGCGCAAGAACCCTGGCGGCCTGAACTACAGCACCAGCGGCAACGGCAGTCCGGGGCATTTGTCGATGGAGATGTTCCAGGCGGCCACCGGCACGCGCATGGTGCAGATCCCGTACAAGGGCGGCGGCCCGGCGGTGAACGAGCTGGCGGGCGGGCATGTGCAGCTGGGCATCAATGCGGTGCCCAGCGTGGCTGCGCATATCAAGGCGGGCAAGCTGGTGCCGCTGGCGGTGGCCAGCGCCAAGCGCTCGCGCGCCTTCCCGCAGGTGCCGACCATGGCCGAGGCGGGCCTCAAGGACTTCGAGTACGACATCTGGTACGCCCTGTTCGCGCCCACCGGAACGCCGGCGGAGGCGGTGCAAAAAATCAGCAAGGTGCTGCGCGCATCGCTGGCCGATGCGGAGGTGACCGCCTCGCTGGTGGCGCAGGGTGCGGAGCCCGCGCCCACCACGCCGCAGGAGCTCGGCCGCTTCATCCAGGAAGACACGGCGCGCTGGGCCAAGCTGGTCAAGGACCGCAACCTCAAGCTCGACTGAGGCAGGACCTTCCATGACCACGATGATGAATTCAATGGCGCCGTCTGCCGCCCCGGCCGGTGTGGGCGGGGTGGTGCGGCACACCCGCCGGGTGCCCATGCGCGACGGCGTGCACCTGGCCACCGATGTGTATCTGCCGGCCGGCCACACCGGCCACACCGGCCACACCGGCCCCCTGCCGGTGCTGCTGGAGCGCACACCCTACGGCAAAGACGAACCCACCCGGCGCGAGCGCACCGCCGCCAACCCCGCACCCCTGCGGCGCGGCGAGGTGGCCGAGCGGTTTGCCCGCGAGGGCTACGCGGTGGTGGTGCAGGACTGCCGGGGCCGCTTCGACTCCGAGGGGCAGTTCACCAAATACCTGGGCGAGGCCCACGACGGCGCCGACACCATGGCGTGGATCGTGGCGCAGCCCTGGTGCAACGGCGCCGTGGGCACCTACGGCCTGTCGTACGCGGCACACACTCAGACGGCGCTGGCCAGCCAGCGGCCCGCCGGGCTCAAGGCCATGTTTCTCGAATGCGGCGGCTTTGCCAATGCCTACCGGGGCGGCATCCGCCATGGGGGTGCTTTCGAGCTCAAGCAGGCCGTGTGGGCCCTGCGCAATGCGCGCAGCGGCAGCAACAGCCTGAGCGACGCCGCCCGCCAGGCGCTCGACCAGGCAGACATCGGCGAATGGTTCTTGCGCCTGCCCTGGACGCGCGGCGATTCGCCGCTGCAGTGGGCGCCCGAGTACGAGGACTATCTCTTCGGCCAATGGGAGCGCGGCAGCTTCGACGACCATTGGCGCCAGCCCGAGCTGTATGCGGCAGGCCACTATGGCGCCTTCGAAGGCGTGGCCGTGATGCTGATGTGCGGCTGGTGGGACCCCTATGCGCAGACCACCACCGACAACTACCTCGGGCTCTCGCAGCGCGGGCAGGGCGACGTGCGCATGGTGCTGGGCCCCTGGACGCATGGCGAGCGCAGCGTGCCGTACGCGGGCGATGTGGACTTCGGCCGCGATGCGGTGCTGGATGGCACGCTCGCTCCCGACTACGTGCACATGCGGCTCGCGTGGTTCAACCACTGGCTGCGCGGGCAGCCGCTGCCCGAGGGGCAGGACGATGCCGTGCGCTACTTCCGCATGGGCGGGGGCACGGGGCGGCGCACGCCGCAAGGCCGGCTCGACCATGGCGGCATCTGGCGCAGCGCGGCCCGCTGGCCTGTACCGGCGACCACGCCGGTGCCCTGGTACCTCGCGCCGGGCGGGCTGCTGTCGCAGTCCGTACCGCAGGCCGAGGCCCAGGCCGGTTTTTGCTTCGACCCCGCAAGGCCGGTACCCACCATCGGGGGCTCCGTCACCTCGGGCGAACCGCTGATGGTGGCCGGTGCCTACGACCAGCGCACGCACGACGGGCTGTTCGGTGCGCAGGCGCCGTTCGGGCCGCTGGCGGGCCGGGACGACGTGCTGGTGTTCCAGACGCCGCCGCTCGACGGCGATGTGGAGATCACCGGCCCGGTGACCATCGCGCTGTGGGTGTCGTCCACCGCACCCGACACCGACTTCACGGCCAAGCTGATCGACCAGTACCCGCCCAGCGAGGACTACCCCGAGGGGTATGCGATGAACCTGACCGACGGCATCCTGCGCTGCCGCTACCGCGACTCGTGGGAGCAGCCGGGGCTGATGGCGCCTGGCGAGGTGGTGGAGATCACCATCGAGCCCATGCCCACATCCAACCTCTTCCGTCGAGGCCATCGGATACGGCTCGACATCTCGAGCAGCAACTTCCCGCGGTTCGACGTCAACCCCAACACCGGCGCTCCGGAGGGCAGTGCGGGGCCACGGGTGGTGGCGTTCAACACCGTGCACATGGGGCCGGGGCGTGCGTCCTGTGTGGTCTTGCCGATGCAGCCCATGGCGTCTGCCGAGGACTCCCCCGCGCGGTGACCCAGGGCGCCCGGGCGGCGGCTCAGCGGCGCGTCGCCGGGGGCGCCGCGCCACGCCAGCGCGACACGCTCTCCATGATCAGCACCGTGCACACCATCCACGTGCCGCCCAGCAGCCAGCCTGCCAGCACATCACTGGCGTAATGCACGTGCAGCACCACACGGCTCCAGCCGGTGGTGAAGATCAGCGCGCCGGCCAGCACCACCGCAGGCAGGTGCCAGGCGCGGGGCAATAGCCGCGTGGCCAGGTAGGCCAGCATGGCATAGGCCACCATCGATGCGCTGCTGTGCCCACTGGGAAAGCTGTAACCGCTGGCCTCGGCGATGCCGTGCGTGTGCTCGGGCCGCACGCGCTCGAACAGACGCTTCAGCACCTTGGTCAACGCGCCGTTGCCCGCCATGGCCACCAGCCAGCCAGTGGCCAGCAGGCGGTGCCGACGCAGCCACAGCAGGGCTGCCACGCCCAGTGCCAGCGCGGTCAGCACCCAGGTGTCGCCCAGGTGGGTGAGGGTGGCAAACCATTGCAGCACGGCGGCGGATGCCTGTGCTTGCAGGCCTGCGGCCAGTGCGTCGTCCAGTGCGCCCCAGGTGCCCGGGGCGCGCCCGCTTTCGGCCAGCTCTGCCAGCACGGCACCTGCCAGAGCCAGCGTGCAGGCCGATGCGGCCATGGCGGCCACCAACACCCAGCGCGCTTGCGCCGGAAACATGCGACCCAGCGGGGCGCCCGCGTGTTGTCGCAGGCGGCGCAAGCCGGTCAAGGCGACGCTACCCAGCAGGGCAAACGACAGCACGCCAGCCATCCACCAGCCCAGGGGGTGTTGCGCCAGCAGGGCGCCGATGTCGGTGGCGGCCAAAGCGCTGGAGGTTGTGGTCATGGAGATAGTGGGTCCTTTCTTCGGATGCACCTGCAGGGCGGGCGGCCCCTGGAGAGAAGCCGTGGGTTGTACCGAAGTTCCCAGCATCCCGTTGCATGGTGGGTGTATTGCATCGTCGCTGCCGCTGTCGGAGCCGGCTGACAAAGGGTAGGCGTGGCTACCGGCTGCACGGGGGTCAGCCGTTTGTCACCATGGAGTGCCCTGCAATCCGTGTTGGCGCTCATGGTGTGGTGTGGGCCTGCGGGCTCGCCCGGTCGCTGCGATTGGCTCAGCGCGGTGTGGGGTTGCTCTTGTTTGTTGCAGAGTTTTTGAATGACACCTTCGGAACACGCCCTCCCTCCCCAGCCCCGTGGCCCCATCCATCTGGTGGTGCCACGGCGGCCAGGTGCCGACCTGGACCTGCTGCGCGCCAAGCTCGAAGGTGTGCCTGCCCTGCAGGCGCACGACGTCGTGTGGCACGTGCCTGACCGGCGCGCCGACATCGTGCAGCTGGCCGAGCAAGCCGCCCAGGCCGCGCAGGACGATGGCGGACTGGTGGTGGCCGCCGGGGGTGACGGCACCATCAACGCGGTGGCGTCGGCCGCGCTGCGCGCCGGGGTGCCGCTGGGGGTGGTGCCCATGGGCACCTTCAACTATTTCAGCCGCGAGCACGGTCTGGCGCTGGACCCCGAGACCGCCGTGCAGGACCTGCTGCAGGCGCTGCATGCCGGGGACCTGCGGCCGGTGCAGGTGGGGTTTGTGAACCGCCGCATGTTTGTGGTCAACGCCAGCGTGGGCCTGTACCCCAAGATGCTGGCCGACCGCGAGATGGCATCGCGCCGCTTTGGCCGCAAGCGCTGGGTGGCCATAGCGGCGGCGGTGTGGAGCCTGTTTCGTCCCGCATCGGGCCGCCGCTGGCGCGTGGTGATGAAGACGCACCAGGGCGCCGAGGCGCAGCAGGAGGAGCATCTGGTCACCACCCTGTTTGTGGGCAACAACCCCTTGCAGCTGGACCGCATGGGCCTGCCGCAGGCGCAGAAGGTGGCAGACGGCGGGCACTTGGCCGTGGTGATGCTCAAGCCCCAGGGGCGCTGGGCCATCGCCCGCACTGTGTGGAACGCGGCCACCGGCCAGCTCGACAAGGACAACGCGGTGGTCAGCATGGCGTGTGCCGAGCTGACCGTGGCGCCCGCCAGCTGGCGGCCCCCGCAGGTCAAGGTGGCGTTTGACGGCGAGCGGGAGTGGATGGCGCCGCCCCTGCATTTCCGCATCAGTGCGCGGCCGCTGTGGCTGGTGGCACCGAGCCCGCTGGTGCGCGATGGTGCAGCGCAGACCCCACCACCAGAAGAGACCGCTTTCGCAGCCTCCGCAACCGACACGCCTGCGCCCGGCATTACCCCCGCCCCCGGCTTGCTGCCTGCATGATGGGGCCCCCCGTGCGCCTGCCCACTGCCTGCGACCACCTGCCATGACTGTTCTGATGCACCTGTCGGACTTGCACTTCGGTGCGCACGACCCGTTGGTGTGTGCTGCTGTGCAGCGGCTGGCGCAACGCCTGGGGGTGGCAATGGTGGTGGTGTCGGGCGACCTCACGCAGCGCGCCACGGCCGAGCAGTTTGAGCAGGCCGCGCGGTTTGTGCAGGGCCTGCATGCGCGCAGCACCCTGGTGCTGGCGGGCAACCACGACCTGCCCCTGTTTGCGTGGTGGATGCGCTGGGGCCGTTCGTACGAAAGGTTCTCCGAACAGTTCGGCATGGACCAAGAGCCGGTACGGCAGATGGGAGCGTTCTACGTGGTGGGCGTGAACACCACGCGTGCCTGGCGGCACGAGCGCGGCAGCCTGTCGTCTGCCCAGATCGAGCATGTGGCGCTGCTGCTGGCGCGTGCACCCCCGGGTGCATGGCGCATTGTGGCCAGCCACCACCCGTTGGTAGCGCGCGACGCCGAGGACCGCGACCACCGCCCCCACCGCGCCGACGAAGCCGTGGAGCGCTGGCGCATTGCTGGCGCGCAAATGCTGCTGTCCGGCCATGTGCACCAGCCGCGCCTGTTACAGCCAGTGCCGGGGCTGTGGGCCAGCAGCGCGGGCACGGCGGTGTCGCACCGCCTGCGGCACGGCAGCCCCAACAGCCTGGTGGTGCTCAGCACCGAGGCATCGGGCGCTGTGCCAGACGGCCAGGCGAGGGTGGCCGCACGGTGGGACTATGACGGCGCGGTGGGCGAGTTTGTGTGTGTGGACCGGGTGGCTGCCAGGTGACGGCGGAAGACGCATCAATTGCTATGTTGTTGATAGCATTTGATGCATATGGATGTAGCGCTACAAGCCAAAAAGACCCAATTCTTCTACCGGGAAGCGCTGCGGCGCTGCTGGCACGCCCCACACCGGTTTGCTGATAGCGGGCAGGTGCCGCTGACCTCGCTGTTGCTGCTTTGCCCGGGGTGTTTTCACCGGTTGACCAGCCGTGGGGCGGCGCCTATTCTGGGCGGAGAAGGGCAGGCATTGCCTTTAGAACCTGAACAGGTTCTTACCCCCACCCACAAAAACCCGGCCGCTCCACGCCCCAGACCTCCATGCACAAAGAATTCCACCACGACGCTGTGCGCCGCCTGCAGGCGCTGATCGAACGCGAAACCGGCAAGCCGCTGGGCGAGGCGGCGCAGGCCGAGATGGCGGGCATCCTGCACGGCATGGAAAACCCCGAAGGTGCTGCCGCCACCGGCCTGGAGGTGGCGCCGCGCGAGGTCACCATCCTGCTCGCCGACCTGCGCGGGTTCACCGCGCTGTCGGGCTCACAGCCCGCGTCGGTGGTCATTGCGGCGCTCAACCGCTGCCTGGCACGGCTGTCGGAGGTGGTGTTCAAGTACCAGGGCACCATCGACAAATTCATGGGCGACTCGATCATGGTGCTGTTCGGCGCCCCGGTGGCCCGCGACGACGATGTGGACCGCGCGCTGCTGTGTGCGGTGGAGATGCAGATCGCCATGCGCGAGCTGAACCTGGCCCACCTGACCGAGCGCCTGCCGGAGGTGTTTCTGGGCATTGGCGTGAACACGGGCACGGTGATGGCCGGGCGCTTTGGCTCGGATGTGTATTCCGAATACACGGTGATCGGCGAGGCCGTGAACCTGGCGTCGCGCATTGAGGCGCTGAGCCTGCGGGGCCAGGTGCTCATCAGCGACTCCACCTACCAGCGCTGCTGGGGGCTGGTGTCGGCGTCTGCGCCCATGCAGGTGTTTGTCAAGGGGCGCACGCAGCCCGTCAGCCTGCGCGAGCTGATCGCCATCCCTTCTCACAAGCTCAAGGTGCCCCGCCAGGAGTTCCGTCGCAGCCACCGTGTGGACGCGCGCCTGCCCTGCCTGTGCCAGCGCATGCAGGACAAGATCGTGGTGCCCCACATCGTGCACGGGGCCATCCGCGACATTGGCTACCACGGCCTGCTGGTCGAGCTGATCGAGCCACTGGAACCCCATAGCGAGATCAAGCTGGAGTTCGAGCTGCCGCTGGTGGACTACCGCGTGGCCGATGTGTATGCGCGGGTCATCACCCTCAAGCAAGAGGGCGACGAATGGGTGGCCGGGCTGGAGTTCACCTCCATCAGCGCCGAGTGCCGCGCCAAGGTGCAGATGTTTGTGCAGCTGCTGGTGGCGCACTGACGCGCGCGCACACCGCACCGCTGGCCGTTCAGCATCCCAGCAGGCTGGCGAGATCGTTCAGGTCCTGGGCGTGCAGGTCGTTGCCCGGCTGCGGCGACACATCCTTGGGCTGTGCCACGCCAAACTCATGTGGCCGTTCGATGTACGCCGTGCGCAGGCCACAGCCCCGCGCAGCGGCCAGGTCGTCGTGGTGCGCCGCCACCAGCGCCACCTGGTGTGGTGGCAGGTCAAACACCCGCGCCACGCCCAGGTAGGTGTCGGGATGCGGCTTGTAGGCCTTGAACACCTCGGCGCTCAACACACAGTCCCAGGGCAACCCGGCGCGCTTGGCCATGTTGGTCAGCAGGCCGATGTTGCCGTTCGATAGCGTGGTGATGGTGTAGCGCTGCTTGAGCCGCGTCAGCCCCTGCACGCTGTCGGGCCAGGTATGGAGCCGGTGCCACGCGCGGTTGAGGTGGTGGCGCTCCGCCTCGCCCAGGTGTGCCAGCCCAAAGCGCGGAAGGATCTCGTCCAGGATTTGCCGGTGCAGGGCATCGATCAGCGTCCAGCCCTGTTCGCCGCGCATCACCCGCGCCATGGCGGGCTGGTAGCCCGCGCGCCACGCCAGTGCAAACGCATCGGCGTCTACCTGGGGATAGAGTGCCCGCACCTCGCGCGCAATGCTGCCGTGCCAGTCCACCACGGTGCCAAAGATGTCGAAGGCCAGCACCTGCACCTGGGCAAAGGGATGGTCGGCAGGCAGGGCTGTGGGGCTGGTGGGTAAGGTGGTGCTCATGCGCCCATCGTAGAGGGGGCGGCGATCCTTCCTTCCAACTGCGGCATTGCCGCCACACTGCGCACAAAGGGCTGGAGCGCTACCCGCAGCTTGCGCTACATTGGCTGCGGGCTGGCCTTTCTGCCAGCCACGTCGCTCGGACGGTTCCGGGCGCTTACGTGAAAGTCACACCGCATGTCTGCATCGCAGGGCAAGCGCCGTTTTGCGCGCATCGATCGCCTCCCTCCCTACGTCTTCAACATCACGGCCGAGCTGAAACTCGCCGCCCGCCGCCGGGGCGAAGACATCATCGACATGAGCATGGGCAACCCCGACGGGGCCACACCACCGCACATCGTCGCCAAACTCACCGAAGTGGCCCAGCGGCCCGATACCCACGGCTACAGCGCCAGCAAAGGCATCCCGCGCCTGCGCCGCGCCATCAGCCACTGGTACAAGGACCGTTACGCGGTGGACATCAACCCCGACACCGAGGCCATCGTCACCATCGGCTCCAAGGAGGGCCTGGCGCACCTCATGCTGGCCACGCTGGACCGGGGCGACACCGTGCTGGTGCCCGACCCCAGCTACCCCATCCACATCTACGGCGCGGTGATTGCCGGTGCCGACATCCGCAGCGTGCCCGTGGCGCCCGATGTGGACTTTTTTGCCGAGCTGGAAAAGGCCATCCGCGGCAGCTACCCCAAGCCCAAGATGATGATCTTTGGCTTCCCGAGTAATCCCACGGCGCAGTGCGTGGACCTGAGTTTCTTCGAGCGCGTCATCGCCCTGGCCAAGAAGCACGACATCCTGGTGGTGCATGACCTGGCCTACGCCGACATCGTGTACGACGGCTACCGCGCGCCCAGCATCATGGAAGTGCCCGGCGCCAAGGACGTGGCGGTGGAGTTCTTCACACTCAGCAAAAGCTACAACATGGCTGGCTGGCGCGTGGGCTTCATGGTGGGCAACCCCGACCTGGTGGCCGCGCTGGCGCGCATCAAGAGCTACCACGACTACGGCACCTTCACGCCCCTGCAGGTGGCCGCCATCGCTGCGCTGGAGGGCGACCAGCAGTGCGTGAAAGACATCGCCGCCCAGTACCAGCGCCGCCGCGACGTGCTCTACAAGGGCCTCACCGAAGCCGGCTGGGCCGTGGACTGCCCCAAGGCCAGCATGTACATCTGGGCCCGCATCCCCGAGCCGTATCGCGCGCTGGGCTCGCTGGAATTTGCGCGGCAACTGCTGGACAAGGCCAAGGTGTGTGTGTCGCCAGGCATCGGCTTTGGCGACCAGGGGGATGAGTACGTGCGCTTTGCGCTCATCGAGAACGAGGCGCGGATTCGGCAGGCGGTGCGGGGGATTCGCGCCATGTTCAAGGCGGATGGTTTGTTGAAGCTGCCCCCGGTGATACCCGCCTGAGAAAGGCGCCGCAAGGCGGCGCTGAAACCCGTTGCAACGACTGCTTACGGCATTGGCATGCGCCGCC
>NZ_QAIM01000303.1:0-7131 GCF_003061035.1 Acidovorax sp. HMWF018 | reverse complement strand
CGGCTGTGCCGCAGGTGCTGAAGCTGCTGCGCACCCGCCTCAACATGGACGTGGCCTTCGTGTCCCAGATCACCGAGGGGCGCAGAACCATTAAGGCGGTGGACAGCGCCGCAGACTTTTCCGCAGTGCAGCCGGGCAGATCGGACCCCGTGGAGGAAAGCTGGTGTCAGTGGGTGATCGAGGGGCGCTTGCCCGAAGCGATCAAGGACGCCGGGCCCCTGGTGGCGGCGGGCCGGGCACCCAACCCCGGCTTTCCCATCGGCACGCATCTGAGCACGCCGGTGCGGCTTTCGGGCGGGGAGATATATGGCACGTTGTGCTGCTTCAGCCGTGGCGTGCAGGCCGACGTGGACATCGGCCGTCTGCGGTACACAGCTGACCTGCTGGCCTCCAGGCTCACACTGGATCCCGGGCAGCGCTGACCTCCTGCAGGGCAGTGTTGATCGGCCCCTTACATCGCCCAGATCCGGGGTGCTTCCCCTTCCAGCGACCACATCGCCTGGCGCCACGCCACCCGCACGGCCTTGAGCAGTTTCATCGCGGGCTCCACCTGCGGCGCCAGCACGCGCACCACCACCATGCGGTCGTTGGGGCTGGTGGCGCCTGCGGTGGCCTTGACCAGGGGGTGCTGATCCATCACCGCACGGGCCGCGGCCAGTGCGGTGTCGCGGCGCGTCCGGTCAAGTGGGGTGCCTGAGGCAAAGAACATGCTGGCCATGCAGCGGTGGCCCCCCAAGCCCAAGGGGCTGCTCAGCAGCCGGTCATCGGCGGCGTCGACGACGCCGCGCTCCAGCCACAGGCCGGGCACTTCCAGGTGCTGGGTGAAGCGGCCTTGTTCAAACGGCTGGCCCGCGTGCGGCAGGCCCAGTGCGGTCACGTCCCAGGCGATGCATTCGGCGCCGGGGGCGAGGTCCAGCGTGAGGTGGTTTTCAGCATGGCAGGCGCTGTAGCACAGGGCCTCCAGCGGCAGCCATTCCAGGCGCGCGCCTTCGGCCAGGGTGAGGTGGCTGCGTTGCAGCGCCAGCGGGCCGGTGGAGCGGTAGAAGCGCGTGGCACCGGGCGTGGTGACCAGGCCATGGGCGCCGGGGCCCACGGTGGTGGTGATGTCCAGCGTGTCGCCGCCCACCAGGCCGCCGGGCGGGTGCACCAGCACGTTGTGGCAGATGGCGTCGCCCTCGGGGTACAGGCTTTGCAGGATGCGCAGCGGCCCGTTGTGCTCGTAGCGGGCTACCGTGCGGGCGCTATGTTCTGCCGTGTAGTCGAGCTGAAGGCGGGCGTGCCAGGGCATGTTTCGATGGTTTGCTACTAAATGAGTAGCTGATTATGCCCTGCAGGCAAGCGGTAGAGGCCTGTGGGTGCGACACGCGCCACCCGTTTTCTCTACGCTGTTTGGCGTACAGGTGTCTGCACGGGGGCTGTGGGTTCGGCCGTGTACCAGCTGCGCAGCTTGCCCGGGTTGAGCAGGCCCTGGGGGTCAAAGCGGCGCTTCATGCCCACCACGGCCGGGTCCAGGTTGTTCTGCTTGCCGTCTTCCACGATGTACACATGTGGGTTGTTGATCTGCACGCCGTGGTCGCGGTAGATCTGCATGATCTGGTTCAGGCGTTCTTCGGTGGTGTAGCGGATGATCTGCAGGCCGCTGCAGTTGAAGGCGCCCTCCTTGGTGCGCAAGAACTCCAGGTGCATCATCACCTCGCCCTTCAGCGCGGCCTCCAGCGCCTTCACCTGCTTGAGGCGGTGCATGGGGTTGAAGCCGCTCTGGATATAGGTCAGGCCCTTGTCCACCTTGAGGGCGTGCAGGGTGGTGTGGTTCCAGGTGTATTCGAGCAGCGTCTTGTGGTTGCTGGCCACTTCGTCGGCCGTCTTGCGGTAGGTGACCTGACCGCCGTGCTGGGCCACCATGTCGCGCATGCCGGCTTCTGAGTGCGGGGCCACCAGCAGCAGCACGGCGTGCTGGTCGGCAGGCAGGTGTTCGGCCAGACTGGTGAAGTACTGCGGGATGGGCGCGGCCACAAAACACACCTCCTTTTTCTCCAGCCCGGGCGCGCTGCCAAAGCGGTCGGCAAACTCCAGCGCGGCGTCGAATTGCTCGAAGGTGGCGATGCATTCGGTCCACTCCACGGCGGGGGTCAGGGCCACTTCCAGCTCCAGAACGATGCCGTTGGTGCCGTAGGTGTGGTGCAGCAGCATGGCTTCGGGGCCGCGCAGCTCGATGACCTGGGGCTCGGGCTCCACCGTCATCGCGCGCACGGCCAGCACGTTGCCGGGCGCGGCCAGCGGGCCGTGGTTGATGGAGCCCGCACCACCAAAGCCGCCGCCAAACAGCCCGCCCAGCGTGGCGCTGCGGTAGGTGCTGGGCAGCCAGCGCAGCTCTTGCCCGTGGGGCTTGGCCTGTGTGTCAAAGTCTGCCAGCCGAATGCCAGACTGCGCGCGGCCCACGCCGCCGCGCACCCAGCCAAACGCGTTGTAGCCCGACAGGTCCAGGATCACGCCGCCGTGCAGTGGCGTGCTCTGGCCGTAGTTGCCGGTGCCGCTGCCGCGCACGGTGAGAGGGATGCCCGCGCTGGCGCAGGCAGCCACCACCTGGCGGATTTCTGCTTCGGTGCGCGGGCGCACGGCGATGTCGCCGCGCTTGCCCGCCAGGTCGCGTTTGAGCACGGGGCTGAACCAGGCAAAGTCCTGTGAGAGGCGGCCCACGCGCAGCGGGTCGGTGATCCAGTCGAGGTCGGGCAGCAGGTCGGGCAGTTGATGGGCGGTGGTGGTCATGTCGGTATCTCCTTGGCCGCTGGTGGCCGTTTTGGGCAAAAGGAAGCCCTTGCCGCGCGCCAGTGGCTGCACGCGGTGTGTTGGCGATGGGGTTGAAAGGGCTAGTCGTGCGACGTTTCGCTGGCGTGCCAGCCGCCCAGGGCGACGCGTGTGAGCCATGCCATCAGCACGAAGAGCGCGACGCCGGTGAGCGAGATCAGCAGCAGCGCGGCAAACATGCGCGGGATGTTGAGCTGGAAGCCCGCTTGCAGGATCTGGTACGCCAGCCCCGCACCCTGGCCCCCGGTGCCCGCTACAAACTCGGCCACCACGGCGCCGATGAGCGCCAGGCCGCTGGAAATGCGCAGCCCGCCAAAGAAGTAGGGCAGCGCGCTTGGGATGCGCAGGCGCAGCAGCGTCTGCAGCCGCGTGGCGCGGTTGAGCTGAAAGTAGCTTTGCAGGTCAGGCTCCACACTGCGCAAACCCAGCGTGGTGTTGCTGATGATGGGGAACAGGGCCACCAGTGCGGCGCAGATCACCATCGAGGCCGTCGGGTCCTTGACCCAGATGATGATGAGCGGTGCCACGGCCACGATGGGCGTGACCTGCAGCAGCACGGCGTAGGGGAAGAGCGCGGTCTCGATGCGTTTGCTCTGGACAAACAGGAACGAGATCAGCACGCCCGCCACCGTGGCCACCACAAAGGCCAGCACCGTGATCTTGACGGTGACCCACAGCGAGCCGCCCAGGGCGGCCCAGTCGGTGAACAGCGTCTTCATCATCAGGATGGGTGAGGGCACCAGGTAGGGCGGTAGCTCCATGGCCGTGACCAGCCCCTGCCAGAGCGCGATCAGCACCAGGCCGACCAGCACGGGGTACACCACGCGCTGCACGCGGGGTTGGGCCATGAGCGGCGGGCGTTTGGGTGTGGCCTTGGCGGCAGGTTTGGCAGCGACTGCTGCAGGCGCTGAGCGCGGGGCGGCTGCGGGGTGGGCGGTGACCACGGGCGACGCCATCGGTGCGGAAGGGAAGGGGGTGCTCATGCCACGGTCTCCTCGGTGTCCACGCTGGCGCGCAGCAGGCTGCCCTGCAGCAGCTTGGCGTAGCGGCTGAATTCGGGCGACACCATGAAGTCGGCCGTGCGGGGGTAGGGCGCGTCGATGCGGAACTCTTCGACCACGCGGCCAGGTCGCGCGGCCATCATGACCACACGGCTGGAGAGGAACACCGCCTCGTGGATCGAGTGCGTCACGAAGATCACGGTGAGCTTCTTCTTGCGCCACAGATCCAGCAGGTCGGCGTCGAGCTTGTGGCGCGTGATTTCGTCCAGCGCGCCAAAGGGCTCGTCCATCAACAGCAGGTCGGGCTGGGTGACCAGGCCGCGCGCAATCGATACGCGCATCTGCATGCCGCCCGACAGCGCGCGGGGTAGCGCATGGGCAAATTTCGACAACCCCACCAGCGCCAGCGCTTCGGTCACGCGCGCATCGGCCTCGGCGCGGGGCACGCCCGCCAAGTCGAGCGGCAGGCGCACATTGGTCTGCACACTGGCCCAGGGCATGAGCGTGGGCGACTGGAAGACAAACGCCATCTTCTTGCCGCTCTCTTCCAGCTGCGCCACGGGCTTGCGCCACAGGTGCAGGCGGCCGTCGGTGGGCTCCAGCAGGCCTGCCACCATTTTCAGCAGCGTGCTCTTGCCGCAGCCCGAGGGGCCCAGCAGGGTGACGAACTCGCCTTCCTCAATGGTCAGGTCCACCGGCAGCAGGGCCTGGGTGCCATTGGGGTAGGTTTTTTCGGCGGAGAGCACCTCCACGGCGGGTGTGGAATAGGTGGCTGGCATCGGGGTGTGCACCAGCGGCGGAGAGTCAGCGGGGGATGTCATGGTCGCCTTTCGATGGATGCGGCCGGGCGGGCAAATGGTCGCACCGGCCGCTGTTTCAGGGCTGTCAGGCTCAGGGCAGAACCTTGAGGTCTTTGACGAACGAAGTTGTGTAGGTCTCGGCCAGCTTCACCTTGGCAGGGTCGATGAGCTTGGCGTCCACCAGGAAGTCGTAGCTGGCCTTGGCACGCGCGTCGGTCATGATGCCGATGCCCATGGTGGCCGCGTCGCCCCCAGTCGCCATGCCCATTTCCTTGAGCTTGGCCACGCTGTAGGCAAGCTGCTCGTCGGTCATGTTGGGGTTGTCCTTCTTGATGAGCGCGTTGGCCGGGGCGGGGTCGGCCAGGTAGCTCTTCCAGCCTTCCATCGATGCCTTCACGAACGAGGCCACAGCGGCGCTGCGGTCCTTCACCGTCTTTTCCATGCACGAGATGGTGGTGGCATACGCTGGGTAGCCCTGGTCGCTGAACATCAGCGTGTTGGCCTTGACGCCCGCCTTGGCAATCGCAAACGGCTCGGACGTCAGGTAGCCCTGCTGGGCGGCGTTCTTGTCGGCCACGAAGGGCTGGATGTTGAAGGTGTAGGGGCGCGTCTGTGAGTCGGTGAAGCCGTACTTGGCCTTGAGCCAGGGCCAGTAGCCGCGCTGGGCCGACGAGGCGATCAGGATGGTCTTGCCCTTGAGGTCTTCGAACTTCTTCACGTCCTCGTGCGCGATGAGTACCTGCGGGTCCTTCTGGAATACGGCCGCCACATTGACTACGGGCACGCCGCCTTCACGCATCTGGATCATCTGCAGGTCGCTCGACCCCATCACGCATTCGGCCTGGCCGGCGGCCATCATCTGCACGATGTTGACCTGCGGGCCGCCCATCTTGATGGTCACATCCAGCCCGTACTTTTTGTACAGGCCCGTAGCCACCGCCTGGTAGAAGCCGCCATGCTCGGCCTGCGCATACCAGTTGGTCATGTAGGTGAACTTTTCCTGCGCGTGGGCTTGCATGGTGCCGACGGCACCAACAGCGAGCAGCGCGGCTGCACCAAGTTTGGAAAGGCGGGAGGCGGTCTTCATCATGGTGGTACTCCGGTAGGGTGGTGGAGGTGGAACGAAGGGACAACGAAGGGGAAGGCGAAAAGGTTTTGCGGTGGCGTTCGCAGGTTTCAGGCCAGTGCGCTGGAGTGCTCCACGTGGCCGGTGTGATGGGCGCGGCCCCAGGTGGGCTCAGCGCGCGGTGCCCACTGCAGCTTGTGCAGCTCGGCAATGGCGGCGGCCCAGCTCACGGCCAGCGAGTCGAGGATGGCGTGCCCTTGTTCGGCCGTGGCGGGCAGCGGGTCGCCAATGATTCCGCTGGGGCCGAAGTCGCGTGCACTCCAGGCGCAGGCCGGGCGGCCGTCGGGTGAGAGCAGGGGCGAGTCAAAAACGGGCGGGTAGTTGACTACCGCACGCTCCATGTGCACGGTGTCGGGGGCCAGCGCCAGCATCAGTGCGGTTTCGGCATGACCGGCGTGCATGGCCAGGCGTTTTTCCTTGTCGGAGAGGAACTTGCCCGCCACATGCGGCACACGCCAGGTGAAGCTGGGCACGACGATGAAGTCGCCATGGCGCAGGCGCAACTCGCGTGCGCACATCTCCATCACCTGCGGCTGGCCGCCGTGGCCGTTGACAAACAGCAGCTTGCGAAAGCCCGCGCGGTACACCGACTCGCCCACCTCGTTCATGGTGGCCAGCAGGGTCTCGCCGCTGAGCGTGACGGTGCCGGGAAAGTGCAGGTGCTCTTCGGACTTGCCGTAGGTGATGGGCGCCATCGCGAACGCAGGCACATCGGCCGGCAGGCGCGCCAGCGCATGGCCCACCACACCCGCGCTGATCACCGTGTCCACCGCACAGGGCAGGTGCGGGCCGTGCTGCTCGGTGGCGCCCGTGGGCAGCACGATGACGGTGTTCTCCTTGTCCGGCAGGTCGGCGATCTCGGTCCAGCTCAGGTAGGGCAGGTAGCGGTGGGGCGGGTTGTAGCCGTGCAGCATGAAAGACTTTCGTGAAGGTGTTGGGGGTGTATCAGCGCTGTGGCAGATAGGCCGTGGCTTCGACCTCGATCAGGATGTCGGGCGTGGGCAACATGCCGCTCACTTCCACCACGGTGGATGCGGGGGGCTCGCCGGGGAAGAACAGCTTGCGCACGCGGCTGTACTGCGGGAAGTGGTCCAGGTTCTTGAAGTACTGCACCAGCTTGAACACGTCGGACATCTGGCCGCCTGCGGCCTCGATGGTCAGGCGGATGCGGTCGAGCACGTACCAGCTCTGCGCGAGGATGGGGCCCTCCTTGATGTCGCTGCTGAACTCGCCCGTGCGGCCAATCAGCGTGGCGGCCTCATGCGGGATGTCGTCGTAGCCACGCACGATGCGGCTGGCGGCGGGGTCCACGGCAATGATCCCGCTCAGGTAGATGAAGTCGCCTGCGCGGCGCCATGCGGCGTAGCGGGCCAGGGGCTGGGCGATACCTGGCGCAGAT
>NZ_QAIM01000302.1:0-10177 GCF_003061035.1 Acidovorax sp. HMWF018 | reverse complement strand
CTTCCTGGCCCTTGACGAACAGCTCCACGCCAAACAATCCCTGGCCGCCCAGGTTGTCGGTGACGGCCTTGGCGATCTGGCGCGACTTTTCGAGTGCGGCCGGGTGCATGGGGTGGGGCTGCCAGCTTTCCACATAGTCGCCACTCACCTGCACATGGCCGATGGGGTCGCAAAAACTGGTGGTGATTTGGCCGTCGGCGCCCACCGACCGCACGGTGAGCTGGGTGATTTCGTAGTCAAAGTCGATGAAGCCCTCGACGATCACGCGGCCGTGGCTCACCCGGCCACCGGCCATGGCGTAGTCCCAGGCCTTTTGCACGTCGGCGGGGCCGTCGATCTTGCTCTGGCCCTTGCCGGAGCTGCTCATCACGGGCTTGACGATGCAGGGGTACCCGATGCCTGCATCAATCGCGGCCTGCAGTTCTTCCAGCGAATTGCAGAATTTGTAAGGGCTGGTGGGCAGGCCCAGCGTCTCGGCAGCCAGCACGCGGATGCCTTCGCGGTCCATGGTCAGGCGCGCGGCGCGGGCCGTGGGGATCACGCGCACGGTGCCCGCGGCTTCCAGCTCTTCGAGCATGGGGGTGGCGATGGCTTCGATCTCGGGCACCACCAGGTGCGGGCGCTCGGCCTCGATCAGGGCCTTGAGCTGGGCCGGGTCGCTCATGGTGATGGTGCGCGCGTGGTGGGCCACTTGCTGGCCGGGGGCGTTGTCGTAGCGGTCCACGGCAATGGTTTCCACCCCCAGGCGCTGCAGCGCGATCAGCACCTCCTTGCCCAGCTCGCCCGAGCCCAGCAGCATGACTTTGGTGGCATGGGGGGACAGAGGGGTTCCGAGGGTGGTCATGGTGGGGGCTTTCGAGAAGGTGAAAAAGTCGGTAAATGGCGGGACGCAGGCGACTTTAATGCACCCGGGCGCAGAACTTGCAATCGCCCTGACATGCCCCCACCGCCCATGCCCTCCCCTTCCAGCACGGCCCGCTCGCACAGCCCCACCGACTGGCACGCCCAGGAGCTGCTGCTGATGCGCGAGGTGATGCGCCTCATCGGCCGCAGCCTGGCGCCCGGCCTGGTGCTGCGCGAAATGCTGCACCTGATGAGCGAACTGCTGGGCCTGAACCGGGGGCGCATCGTGCTGGTGGACGACGCTCCCTCCTCCCCAGCCGGCGCGCCGCGCACCGCCTCCATCCAGCATGCGTACGGACTCACCCAGGCCGAGGTGCAGCGCGGGCGGTACGCCTGGGGCGAGGGCATCACAGGCCGCGTGCTGGCCACGGGGCAGCCTGCCATCGTGCAGGACATTGATGCCGAACCGCTGTTTCTGGCACGCGCAGTGGAGCGCAGCCAGCTGCCGCCCGAGACAGTGGCCTTCATCGCCCTGCCGATCGAGGTCAACAACGCGCCCATCGGCGTGCTGGCCTGCCACCGCATCCGTAGCCGCCAGCGCCACCTGAACGACGACCTGGCGGTGCTGCGCGTGCTGGCCACGCTGGTCGGGCAGCTGCTGCAGCTGGAAGCCCTGGTGGCCGAGCAGACGCGGCAGCTGCAGGCGCGCAACGCCGTGCTGGCCAATGCGCTCAACACCAAAAGCGCGCGCTACGGGCTCATTGGCAGCTCGCCACCGCTGCTGCAGGCCTTGAGCGAGCTGGAGCGCGTGTCGCAAACCCAGGCCACCGTGCTGCTGCTGGGCCAGTCGGGCACGGGCAAGGAGCTGTTCGCACGCGCCGTGCACCTGGCCAGCGGGCGGCGCGACCGGCCCTTCATCAAGGTCAACTGCTCGGCCATTCCGGACGCGCTGTTCGAATCCGAACTGTTTGGCTATGAAAAAGGCGCGTTCACCGGCGCCAGCACAGCCCGCGCGGGCTGGTTCGAGCAGGCCGACAGCGGCACCATCTTTCTGGATGAGATTGGCGAGCTGCCGCTGGCCCTGCAGTCCAAGCTGCTGCGCACGCTGCAGGAGGGCACGCTGGTGCGCCTGGGTGGGCAGCGCGAGGTCAAAGTCAATGTGCGCCTGGTGGCAGCCACCAACCGCGACCTGGCACAGGAGGTGGAGACCGGAAACTTCCGGCAGGATCTGTACTACCGCCTGAACGTGATCCCCATCCGCCTGCCCTCGCTGGCCGAGCGGCGCGAGGACATCCGCGCGCTGGCGCTGCACTTTGTGAGCCGCGCCAATCAGGCGCACCAGCGCAACGTGAACCTCTCGCCCGACGCGCTGGCGCGGCTGGAAGAACACCCCTGGCCCGGCAACATCCGCGAGCTGGGCAATGTGATCGAACGCCTGGTGCTGCTGGCCAATGACACGCTGGTGACCCGGGCGGAGCTGGACCGGTTTCTACCCACTGCGGCTGTGGTTTTGCCACCCGCACCGGCGCCCGTTCAGCAGATTCAGGCCGAGATGCCGTCTACCCCTATCGCCGCAGCACCGCTGGTGCGCGACTACGCCTCGGCCCAGTCCCACAGCGTTCAGGTGCTGCAGGCCGCGCTGGTCGAACACCACGGCAACCAGTCGCGCGCAGCGCAGAGCCTGGGGTTGACGCTCCGGCAGTTCGCTTACCGGCTGCGCAAAGCAGGCTTGAAGTGACGCCCAACACTGTGTCAACAATTTGTAGACACAGTGTTCAGCGTCCGCGTTGGACAGGCTGCGCTCTGGTGATAGTCTACACAAAATACTATCAAATCAATAGCTACCAGCGCTTTACCAATCAGCGCTAGCAGCCTATTTCATTCAAATTTCTTTGCATTCCCAAGCTCTGGCACACCTGTTGCGATAAGGAAGGCAGGCATCCCGCCCACCACCGCACCGAAAGGTTTTCCATGAGCACCGTGACCGCCACCGCCTCCGACGCCGTCCTCATCTCACCCACCCAGCTGTTGGCCCTGCAAGCCGCAGAACCTGTGGTGCTGATCGACACCCGCGACGCCGACACCTATGCCCTGGGGCACATCCCCGGCGCGGTGAACCTGCGCGAGACATTCACGTATCTCGCCACCTCCACGCCCCAAGGCCTGCAGGAGCTGAAAGACACCTTTGCCGCGCACCTGGGCGCCATCGGCCTGTCGGGCGCCGAGACGGCCGTGTTCTATGAAGATGCACTCAACAGCGGCTACGGCCAGTCGTGCCGGGGCTACTACCTGCTGACCTGGCTGGGCTACCCCAAGGTCAAGGTATTGAATGGCGGCTACTCGGCCTGGAAGGCGGCAGAGCTGCCCGTCTCCACCGAGGCGGTGGTGCCCACGCCCGCCATCTTCCCCACCCAGCTGGCCACCACCGATGTGATGCTGACCAAGGAGGATGTGATCGAGGCCCTGGGCACCGACACCGTGCTGCTGGACGTGCGCGATGTGGACGAGTGGATTGGCGACAGCTCCAGCCCCTATGGCAAGGACTTTGCGCCGCGCAAAGGCCGCCTGCCGGGCGCCAAGTGGCTGGAGTGGTACCGCTTCATGAAGCCCTCGCCCCAGGGTCCGGTGTTCAAGTCGCCCGACGAAGTGCGCGCCGAATGCGCCACGGCGGGCATCAGCCCGGCGGACACGGTGTACCTGTATTGCTTCAAGGGCGCACGCGCGTCCAACACCTTCCTGGCGCTCAAGCAGGCGGGCTTTGCCGATGTGCGCATGTACTTCGGCTCGTGGAACGAATGGTCGCGCGACGACAAGTTGCCGATCGAAAGCGGGCTGCCGCTGGTCAAGTTCCCCAAAAAGCCTGCGCTGGCACTGGCGGCCTGAGCACCGTGCGTTGTTGCAGCGGGCATGGCCCGCTGCGAACCCTGTCCTTCTTTTTTGCATTCCCTTCTCTTTCTCCAAGGAACACCATGTCCACCGATCTGCTGGAACCCTCTGCCCCCGTCACCACCGTGCACACACACCTGCCCCCATCGACCGCGACGGGCTGATGGCCTTTGCCGACAAGGGCCGCAACAATCCTGCCAGCCGGGGCACCAACAAGGTCCATACGGTAATGGAGGGGCAGTACCGCTCGCTGAGCTATGTGGGCAACCATGCGCCGGTGGTGGTGGACGAGCCCCTGCACCTGTTCGGTCAGGACACGGCGCCTGCGCCCGGCGAAATCGTGTTGTCGGGCCTGGGCGGCTGCCTGGCCGTGGGCATCACGGCCGTGGCCACCTGGAAGCAGGTCAAGCTCAGCAAGATCGAGGTCTTCATGGAAGGCGACATCGGCAACCCGGCCGCCTGGGGTGCGGGTGGTGCATTGCAGAAGACGCCCCCCGAGATGGGATTTCAGGCGATCCGCGTGAAGGTGCGGGTGGAAGGCGATGCACCGCGCGAGGTGCTGGACGAGATCGTGCAGCACGCCAATTTCTACTCGCCCGTGGCCAACAGCATGCGCAACCCCATCCCCTTCGAGATCAGCCTCGCGGACTGAGGGCGACACACAAAACTCTTCTGGCGTCGTTGCCGCGTCTTGTCGTACTACTCGTACTGCCTGCGACGCAGCGCCTAGCCAGAACCGCTTCGCTGAGTTTTGTGTGCCGCCCCTACCTGACCAACCGTTCCCTGCGCACCCAAGGAGCCCCATGAACCCCGCCGACCTCCCTCCCCAACTCCACCTGGACGGCGCCCTGCGGGGCGATGCGCTGCTGGCCGCCGTGCGCCAGATTGCGCAGGGCCCGCTGGCCGCGCAGGTGGAGGCGATTGACCGCACCGGCTACTACCCCTGCGCGGAGCTGCAGCAGCTGGCCGCCGTGGGCGCGATGAGCGCGCACCTGGACAGCACGGCGGGCCCGGCCGACTACGGCCTGGCCATCCGCGCCATGGCCGAGGCCTCGCGCGTGTGCGGCGCTACCGGCTTCATGATGTGGTGCCAGGCGGTGTGTGGGCTGTACCTGCAGCAGTCGGGCAACCCCACGCTGATGGGCGATGTGCTGCAGCGCCACGCCAGCGGCGCAGGCATGGGCGGCACGGCGCTGTCCAACCCCATGAAGAGCTACGCGCAGATCGAAAGCCTGCTGCTCAAGGCCACGCCGGTGGAGGGCGGCTACCTCGTCAACGGCACCCTGCCCTGGGTGAGCAACCTGGGGCCCGACCACTACTGCGGCGCGATTGCGGCGGTGGTGGAGGCCGACGGTGCGGCCAGCCAGCGCGAGGTGATGTTCCTGCTGCGCTGCGACGCACCGGGCGTGGAGATGCGCGAATGCCCCAGCTTCTCCGCCATGGAGGGCACGGGCACCTATGCACTGCGGCTCAAGGACCATTTCATCGGCACGGCCGACACCATGGCCGACCCTACCCGGCCTTTCATCGCCCGCATCCGCGCTGCGTTCGTGATGCTGCAATGTGGCATGGCGGTGGGCATCACCCAGGGCGCCATCGACTCGATGTGGGCGGTGGAGGCCCAACTGGGCCACGTCAACCAGTTCCTGGAAGACCGGCCCGACGCCCTGCAGGCCGAACTGGATGCACTGACCGCACGCGTCATGCAACTGGCCCAGACGCCGTTCGACACAAGCACCGACTTCTTCATCGATGTGCTGGACGCCCGTGCCCATGGCGCGGAGCTGTGCCTGCGCGCCGCCCAGTCGGCCCTGATGCACCAGGGCGCGCGCGGCTACCTGATGAGCTCGGACGTGCAGCGGCGCGTGCGCGAGTCGCACTTTGTGGCCATCGTCACGCCCGCCATCAAGCACCTGCGCAAGGAGATCGCCCGGCTCAGCACCGAGGAGATGCCTGCATGACGCGCGCCCTCCCCACCGCCACCACGCCATCGGTTACCTCCGAGTTCGTGTTGAGCGCAGCATCGCAGGCGCTGTGCGATGCGTTTGCCGACGCGGCCGCCCAGGCGCCCTGGCAGAGCTACATCTGCAACGCCTGCGGCTACGTCTACCACGAGGCCGACGGCGACCCCGATGGCGGCCTGCCGCCGGGCACGCGGCTGGCGGACATACCCGACGACTGGGCCTGCCCGCTGTGTGGAGTGACCAAGGCCGATTTTTCTCCATATGAGGCCCCCACGCTGGAGGCGCTGCGGGCGCAGGCCAGCGCAGCGCCAGCCGCCTCCCTGCGCGTGCGTGGCGAGCCGGGCGTGGTCATCGTCGGCGCGGGCCGTGCAGGCTGGCAACTGGCCGAAACCCTGCGCCAACACAGCGCCACGCTGCCCATCACCCTGGTGACGGCCTGCGCTGGCGACCGGTACGACAAGCCTTTGCTGTCGGTGGCCATGGCGCGCCAGCTGGACCCGCTGGCCCTGGTGTCCGAAACCGGTCGCGATGCGGCGCACCGCCTGGGCGTCACCCTGCTGGCCCACACCCATGCCGTGCGCATCTGCGCCGACACCCGCCAATTGCGCACCACGCGGGGCGTGCTGCGCTACGGCCACCTGGTGCTGGCCCACGGTGCGCAGGCCGCCTTGCCGCCGGGCTTGCCCGCCAGCCTGTGCTGGCGCATCAACCACCTGGACGCCTACCAGCGCCTGCGCCAGCACCTGGGCGAGCAGCCCAAGGACGTGCTCATCATCGGCGCGGGCCTGATCGGCAGCGAGCTGGCCAACGACCTGGCACTGGGCGGCCACCGCATCACGCTGCTGGACACGGCCGCCGAGCCGCTGGCGCGCTGGCAAGAACAGCAGGCGGGCCCGCAGCTGCTGGACGCCTGGAGGGATCTGTCCATCCGCTTTGAAGGCAGCCTGCAGGTTGCGAATGTGGAGCGCGTGGGTTCGCGCTACCGCGTCACCACCACCTGCGGGCGGCGATTTGCCGCCGACGAAGTGGTGGTGGCAGCAGGCCTGCTGCCACCCCACCGCCTGGCGCAGAGTGCAGGGCTTGATTGGGCCCACGGCATCGCGGTGGACGCAGGCACGCTGCAGACCAGCGTATCCCGCATCCATGCACTGGGCGATTGCATCAGCGTCGACGGGCAGTGCAGCCGCTACATCGAACCGATTGCCCGGCAGGCGCGCACGCTGGCGGCCGCCATCCTGGGCCAACCGGTGGCCCCCTATGAGCACCGGGCGGCCGTGGTGCGGGTCAAGACCACCACCCAGCCGCTGACCCTGCATTGAGGCAGCCTCGGGCCCGGGCGGCAATCTTGCCCGGGCTGGCACCGGCAAAAAATTTTTGGCATCCACTGCATCCAAACGGCGTTTTCGTGGGTAGTACCTACAGCAGCGCAACTTGCTGCTGTCCTATCAACCCATAGACCAGAGAGAAACGCCATGACCGTCCACACGTCCCCCATCTCCCGCCTGCTGCCCCTGACGGGTGCCATTGCCGCCGCCGTGCTGCTGAGCGCCTGCGGTTCGATGATGTCGTCGCCTTCCAAATCCATGTATTCGCAGGACAGCCTGCCCGACAGCATCAAGGTACCGACTGGCAACAAGGTGGCAATGGAAACCGTGGGCGTGGGCGAGATCACCTACGAATGCCGCGACAAGGCCAACATGCCCGGCCAGACCGAATGGGTGTTCGTGGGCCCCAAGGCCGTGCTGAATGACCGCAGCGGCAAACAAGTGGGCACCTACTACGGCCCACCGGCCACCTGGGAGTCGAGCGATGGGTCCAAGCTGACGGCTACCCAGCTGGCCGTGGCACCCTCGGGCACGGGCAACCTGCCCTACCAGCTCGTCAAGGCCAACCCCGCCATGGGTTCGGGCGCCATGACCGGCGTGACCTTCATCCAGCGCGTGGCCTTGAAGGGTGGCGTGGCACCCGCTGCTGCCTGCACCACCGCCAACAAGGGCGAGCGCCAGATCGTGAAGTACCAGGCCGACTACATCTTCTGGAAGGCCGCGTAAACCACGCACACGCAATCCCCTGCCCAGCGGGGGCTACCGCCAGGCGGTGGCGGGTTTGCGGCTACGATGCGCCCACCCTTTAGCCAAGGCCCCGCTGCCTGCACACCGTGCCCGACACCCCTGGCGATTTTGACTACGAAGCCGCTCTGGCCGCCTGCGCAGCCGGCGACCGGCAGGCCATGCACCGCCTATATGAACAGGAGGGCGCACGGCTGCTGGGCGTGGCGCTGCGCATCGTGCGCCAGCGCGCGTTGGCCGAGGACATCGTGCACGATGCGTGCGTGAACATCTGGACGCGCGCCACCAGCTACGACGCGAGCCGGGGCAGCGCACGCGGCTGGATCTACAGCGTGGTGCGCAACCTGGCCCTGAACGCCGTGCGCGACGCGGGCCGCCACGTTGATGTGGACGACACCACCACCCAAGCCCTGGAGGCCGACATGTCTGTGCAGGCCCACCACGAGGTCGAGGAAACCTTTGCGCTGAACGCCAGCCTGGGCCGCCTGCAGCATTGCCTGGAGGCCCTGGACCCCGCGCGCCGCAACTGCGTGTTGCACGCCTATGTGGACGGCTGCTCGCACGGCGAAATTGCCGAGCGCCTCGGCGCGCCGCTGGGCACCGTCAAGGCGTGGATCCGGCGCAGCCTGGTTTCGCTGCGGGAGTGCATGGCATGACCGACGTGCGCAACACACCGTCCACCCCCTCGCCGGAAGACCTGCATGTTCTGGCCGGTGAGTACGTGCTGGGCACCCTGCCCGCCGCCGAACGCCAGGGCGTGCAGCAACGCCTGCCAGGTGACAAGGCATTGCAACAGGCGGTGGCCGAATGGGAAGCCCGCCTGCTGCCGCTGACCCAGCTGGCGGAGCCCATCGCGCCGCCCGCTGCCTTGTGGGCGCGCATCGACCAGTCGCTGCAGGCCACCAGCGCACAGCCGGCTGCGACGTCCGTTACCTCCCAACCCCGCGCAAAAACCGAGCGCAAGCCATCCGTGCGCTGGTGGGACCACCTGGGCCTGTGGCGTGCCCTCGCCGGCTCGGGCTTTGCCATGGCAGCGGTGCTCGCGGCAGTGCTCGTCACACGCACCGCCCCAGTGGCCGCGCCGCCACAGTTCATGGTGGTGCTGGTCGCGCCGCAGGACAAGGCCCCGGGCTGGGTGGTGCAGGCCAGCTCGCCCCGGCAGATCAGCCTGATTCCGCTGGGTGTGGCCGAAGTACCGGCCGACAAGGCCCTGGAGTTCTGGACCAAGGCCGACGGCTGGAGCGGCCCCGTATCGCTGGGCCTGGTGCAGCCCGGTCAGCCGCTCCAGATCCCGCTGGACAAGCTGCCGCCGCTGCAGCCCAACCAGTTGTTCGAGCTGACGCTGGAACCGCCCACGGGCTCGCCGATTGGCAAACCCACGGGGCCTATCCAGTTCATTGGCCGCGCCGTCAAAGTGCTGTGACGAACACGGCCTGGGCCCGATTTCAGTACTGCTTATAGGGCAGGAATTTGCCGGACAGGACCACATTCACGCGGTCGCCATTGGGATTGGCCTCGCGCTGGATGTCCATGCTGAAGTCGATGGCGCTCATGATGCCGTCGCCAAACTCTTCGTGGATCAGCTCCTTGATGGTGGTGCCGTACACACTCACCACCTCGTACCAGCGGTAGATCAGCGGATCGGTGGGCACGGGCGTGGGCAGCGAGCCCTTGTAGGGCACCACCTGCAGCCACTTCTGCTCTTCGGCGGTGAGGCCGAAGATCTTGCCGACGATCTTGGCCTGCTCGGGCGTGGCAGTCATCTGGCCCAGGCACAGGGCCGTGGTCCATTCCTTGGACTGGCCGACCTTCTTGGCAATGGCCTCCCATTGCAGGCCCTTGGCGACCTTGGTGCTGATGATCTTTTCGGTAACGTCGTTGCGGTTCATGGTGTTGGCTCCTTCGGTTGGATGGGTTTTGGAACAGGGAACAGGAACTTCAGGGTGCAGCACTCCCTGCCCCCCAAGGGGCAACACGACAGTGCTGGGTTATTCAGGAAATCAGTGGGCTTTGGCTCGGGTGACGAGAAAGTCCACGATGTGGTTGCGCAGCGCGTAGTAGCCGTCCAGGTGGTGCAGGCTGGTGCGCGTACGTTCGCGTGGCAGCGGGTTCACCACCACCTCGGCGATGCCGCCGGGGCGATAGCCCTCGGGCGTCTCGTTGCCGTTGCTCATGAGCAGGATGCGGTCGGCCAGCAAGATGGCTTCGTCCACATCGTGCGTGATCATGAAGACCGTCTGCTGCGTCTGGCGCACGATGGCCATCAGCTCGTCCTGGATGGTGCCGCGCGTGAGCGCATCGAGTGCGCCGAAGGGTTCATCCAGCAGCAGCATCTTGGGCTGGATGGAGAACGCGCGCGCAATGCCCACGCGCTGCTTCATGCCGCCTGAGAGCTGTGAGGGCTTCTTGTCAATG
>NZ_QAIM01000301.1:0-6638 GCF_003061035.1 Acidovorax sp. HMWF018 | reverse complement strand
TAAGAAGAAGACTCTATGACTATTTCAAGCTGGTCGCACTCCAAGCTCGGCGATTTCGAGAAGTGCAAATTCCTCTGCTGGCTCAAGCATGACCAGAAGATCCCCGAGCCAGAACGCCCTCTTCCCCCTGGCCGCTTAGAGCATGCGAACGATCGCGGCACGCGTATCCACACGGCCTGCGAGCTCTACATCAACGGTACGGTGAATGAGCTGGCCCCAGAAGCCGAGAAAAACTTCGGCTTTCAAATCGAACTTCTTCGTACGATGTACAAAGATGGTCTCGTGAGCCTGGAGGGCGAATGGGCCATGAACGAAGCCTGGGAGCCATGCAACTGGAACGGCGATTGGCTCGAAGCCGACGACACGCTGCAGCACACCGGCACCGCGCGCAAGCTCCCTGAACGTGGCCGCGAAGGCGACATCGTCAAGGTCGGCAAGAAGGTCTACATCTGGGTGCCCGCCTGGCTGCGCCTGAAGCTCGACGCCATGGTGATGCACGACGAGTACACCGCCACGGTGATCGACTTCAAGACCGGCCGCAAATTCGGCAACGAGGTCAAGCACGCCGAGCAGCTGCAGCTGTACCAGCTGGTCACGTTCCTGCGCTACCCCAAGCTCGAGACTGTGTTCGCCGAGCTCTGGTACCTCGACCAGAAGGAAGGCGAAAACCTCACCTCGCAAAAGTTCACGCGCAGCCAAGGCCTGCGCTTCAAGCCCCGCCTCCACCAACGCGGCATGGCCCTCACCACCTGCACTGAGTGGCCCGCCAATCCCTCCCGCTTCACCTGCCAGTGGTGCCAGTACGGCCCGTGGAATGGTGGGCAGTGTCAAGTAGGTGTCCGATGAACTCCAAACAACGTCGCGCCCGCGTCCGCGCGGGCATGCCTGGTGTGATGCAGCGGCTCGGGGCTCTGTGTTTGATGGGTGAAGTGAGCTCGACGGACGCAGAACGACTCACAGAGATGCTCCGAGACCCACGAATGAAGCTCCGGGACTTCGAGGGGGTCGTACGCACTGTGGCTTACGCCGAGCGTAGCGCAGAACTGCAACGCACCATTAGAGCCTATACCACGTCGATGACAGGGCGTGTGCTTTCGCACACCCCGATGTTTCAGACACTGCCTCGAGTCACCGGCGCCAGCCCGAGCCTCGGCGCAGGCTACAGCGGCCGAGCCGCCCACACGATCGTCATCGACGAAGTCACTCAGATCAAATGACCAAAGCCTTCGCCCACCAACTCAAGTCCCTCAAGCACGACCTGACCACCGACGTCGTGTTTGACACCAGCGACCCCGGCACTGGCAAGACGTTCGTCGCCATCAAGGCCTTCGAGCGTCGCCGCAAGAAAAAGACCGGCTGCGCACTCATCCTGGCACCCAAGTCTCTGCTGCGTAGCACCTGGGCGGCCGACTTCAAGAAGTTCGCCCCCGGGCTCACCGTCGTCGTGGCCACAGCTGACGTGCGCGCCGACACCTTCAACGAGAAAGCCGACGCCTACGTCACCAACATCGACGCGGTGAAGTGGCTGGCCAAGCAACCCAAGGCCTTCTTCAAGAAATTCGACACGCTCATCATCGACGAGTCCAGCGGCTACAAGCATGCCACCAGCCAGCGCAGCAAGGCCGCTGCCAAGATAGCCAGCTACTTCAAGTACAAGCGCGCCATGACCGGTACGCCCAATGGGCGCTCGATCACGGACGTGTGGCACCAGGTGTATCTGCTCGACGGCGGCCAGCGCCTGGGCCGCTCGTTCTTCGCCTTCCGCAACAGCGTCTGCGTGCCCACCCAGGTCGGCCGCAGCGACAAAGCCATCCGCTGGGACGACAAAGAAGGCGCCGAAGAGGCCGTGTACGGCCTGCTGAGCGACATCGTCATCCGCCACAAGTTTGAAGACTGCGTCGACATCCCTGCCAACCACCGCTACACCATGGAGTACGAGCTCACGGCCAAGCAGCGCAAGGCCTACGAGCAGATGGAGTCCACGCAGATGCTGTGGCTCAAGGGCAAGGAGCCGTCGGTCATTGCCGTCAACGCCGCCGTGGTGGCCAACAAGCTGCTGCAGGTTGCATCGGGCGCCGTGTACGGCACCGACCCCAACCCCGTGATCGTCGATGACGGGCGCTACAAGATGGTCCTGGACCTGGTCGAAGAGCGCAAGCACAGCTTGGTGTTTTTCCACTGGAAACACCAGCGCGATGCCCTGGCGTCCGAGGCCGAAAAGCGTGGCATCTCGTTCTGCGTGCTCGATGGCTCGGTGAACGAGCACGAGCGCGATCGCCTGGTCACCGGCTACCAGGCCGGCGCCTACCAGGTCATGTTCGCGCATCCCAAGTCAGCTGCCCACGGCCTGACCCTCACGCGCGGCACCACCACGATCTGGGCATCGCCGACCTACGACCTGGAGCAGTTCGAACAGGGCTCCAAACGCCAGCACCGCATGGGCCAGACGCAAAAGACCGAGACGATCACGATCATCGCGCCCGGCACGATCGACGAACGTGTGTACGAGATCCTTGAGAAGAAGAACGTGCGCATGAAGAACCTCCTCGACCTGTTCGCCACGCTATGAACGACTACGAGCTCGGCGCCGCACGCCTCATGGGCGAGATTGGTGAAGGCGAGATCCGTCGCATGGACGGCGACACCTTCCTGCAGATTAAGGACCTCGTCATCACAGACGAAGGCGTCAGCTTCACCACCATGGGCGGGCACCGCATCCCAGTTGCCGTCGGCCCTACTGGTGCCATATCTCAGCTTTTGGTCGGCGGAGGGATGCTCGTCATCCCCCTGCCTGGCACGTTCTCCAAAGTAACTCTGTCATCGCTATGAAATCAGTTCTCTTCTGGTGGCACTCCGTCGTCATCATGTGGCGCGACTCGCTCGGCCGTTGGTACGTGTTCCGCGACCGCCCTCTGTGGTTTGTCGAAGAGTTCGCCGCGCTGCCGCTGTCCACTGACAAAGGCATGCGCAACCTCGTGTACTCAGCCCGCATGGAGCGCTCGCTCCGTCAACGCTACCCGGAGAAGAAATGAGCTGGGCCTCCGCCATCCGCAAGCCGACTGCACAGACCAAGGTCGCCGCTGCAGTCAAAATCGTTTCTCGTCCGCAGATCGTTACAGCCGAAATCGACTGGGATCGCCTGGTCTCGCTCGACTTTGAAACGTACTACGACGCCGACTACACGCTGTCCAAACTATCCACGTCTGAATACGTGCGCGACGAGCGCTTCGAGGCGTCGATGGTCGGCATCAAGATCGGCAACAAGAAGACCAAGGTCGTCCCGCACAACAAGATCAAGGCCGAGCTGGCCAAGATCAACTGGGCCACGCACAGCGTGCTGTGCCACAACGTGCAGTTCGACGGCTTCATCTTGAGCCACCACTACGGCGTGTACCCCAAGCGCTACTACTGCACGTTGGGCATGGCCCGGGGCCTGCATAGCAACGAAATCGGCGCCGGCCTGCACGACGTGTCCGTGTTCTATGGCGGCAAGGGCAAGATCGAAGACGGCATCGAGAACATGAAGGGCGTGCGCTTTAAGGAGCTGTTCGCCAACAAGCCACTCTGGAACCGTTCCGTCGAGTATTGCGCCAACGACGTCGACGAGATGTACCGCGTGTTCTGCGACATGCATCCCGTGTACCCGGCTAAGGAGATGGACCTGATCCACATGACCGCGCGCATGTTCTGCGCCCCGGTCTTGAAGGTCGACATCCCCCGCGTCCAGGCGGAGTACGAGCGCGAGGTCACTCGCCGTGAAGAGCTGCTGCTCAACCTGCTGAACCCGCGCGACTACGACAACATCCTCGACGGCAAGGACAAGAAGCTCGAGGGCAAAGAGCGTGACATGCGGATCGTCAAGAAGGTCGTGGGCAGCAACGAGCGCTTCATCGACCTGTTCGAGAAGCTCGGCATCGCCCGCGACCAGCTGCCCCGCAAGCTCAGCCCCGCCTGGATGAAGAAGAACCAGGCAGAGCGCGAAGCGTCTCTCGACAGCAAGTGGGCCTTTGCATTTGCCAAGGACGACCTCGATTTCATCAGCATGCCCGATCGAGTGTGGGACTACTTCCCTCACCTCGACCCGAACAACGCCGATGACGCCCAAGAAGCGGCTGACCTGGCTGAGAAGCTGCAGCAGCTGATCGATACGCGCATCGCGGTCAAGTCCACGACCAACATCACCCGGGCCGAGCGCTTCCTGAAGGCCGGCGCCAACGGCATGCCGTTGCCCGTGGGCTATGCCTACTACCGCGCACACACCGGGCGTTGGGGCGGCAACAACAAGATGAACATGCAGAACCTCACCCGCGGTGGTGAGCTGCGCCTGTCCATTCTGGCCGCCAAGGGGCACCAGATCGCCGTGGCCGACTCTGGCCAGATTGAAGCTCGCGTGAACGCCTGGCTGTGGGACCAGCACGACCTCTTGGCTGCGTTCCGTGACAAGCGCGACGTGTACAGCGAGTTCGCTACGGACATCTACGGCCGCAAGATCACGAAGGAAGACAAGAACGACCGTCACGTTGGCAAGGTCTGTGTGCTGGGCCTGGGCTACCAGATGGGCGCTCCGAAGCTGCAGATGACGCTCGCGCGCGGCGCTCTGGGTGGCCCCAAGATCGCTCTGCCCATCGACCAGTGCCAGCACATCGTCAACACGTACCGCCGCAAGTATTACGCCATCAAGCAGGGCTGGGCCAAGTGCAACGATTTCATCGAGCACATGGCCAACCCGCACTTGGAGCCTATCCAGTACAAGTGCCTGGAGATCGGCTTCGAGTACATCCGCCTGCCCAATGGCATGTGCCTCAAGTACCCAGACCTGCGCAAGGCCAAGGGCGAGAAGGACTGGGACGAATGGACCTACCAGTCGGGCGACATCCGCAAGAAGATCTACGGCGGCCTGCTGTGCGAGAACTTGGTGCAGGCCCTGGCCCGCATCATCGTCGCTGAGCAGATGCTGATGATCGACGTGAAGTACCCGGTCGTGATGACCACGCACGATGAGTGCGTCACGCACCCCAAGACCAAGGACGCGGCCAAGTGCTACGCGTTCATGGAGAAGTGCATGACCACCCCGTTGTGGTGGTGCCCAGAGATCCCGCTGGCAGCAGAGGGCGGCTACGCACCCAACTACTCGAAGTGAGGCCGGTATGGCATACGCGTTCTTCACGGAGGAAGAGCAAGGGATCATGTTCTGCCGGGCGGTGCAGGCGCAATGGCCCGGAGCGAGGGCCCAGGCCTATCGAGAAACTGTGTTCGGTACGTGGCTGTACGCCATCAAGTTCGCTAACGGCATGGTGATCGAGGGCCCAGACATGATGGTCGTCGCCCGGCAGGCCGACACCTACGCCCAAGGCGTCAAGAACCTCACAGGGGAGTACCCGTGATGGCATACACCACGACTCAGATGCACGAGCACGACTTGTTCGTGCGCCAGATGGACGGCTACTTCCCCGGAGCAAAAGTGTGGTCGGAAGTTCGCGGGTGGGAAGACCCACGGCCCTTGTTTGCCATCGAATTCAAGAACGGTGTCCGCTTTGAATCCAACAGCAAGCACCAGGTCATCGCAGATGCAAAGGTCTACTTTGAGTCTGTCAAAAACCTCACCGGAGAACCTCCATGAGCGACCAGCTCAATCACTTGTCGTTGAAGAAGGCCAAGCAGGCTGTGAACCGGCGCTGGCCCGGCGCAGTCCTGAACCGCCTTCGCCTGTATGGCCAGGTACGTGAAGTGTTTCGCATCCGGCTCAAAAACGGTGTGAGCTTCGACGGCCGCACACCCAGCGAAGCCCTTTGTGCTGCTAACACCTACGTCGAAGGCGTCAAGAACCTCACAGGAGAGTACCCATGACCTCACTCGAAGATCCTCGATGGCTGGCACTCAGTGAAGAGCGCCGCGACGCCCTGCTCGAAAAGCACAGGAACACCAACGTCCAGCACGCCGAGTGGTGGGACAGCGTCTACGAACAGTTCGTCGAAGACTGTATCGAGAAAGGCATCTGCGTTGATTACTACAGCACCAAGACCATGGGCGGCAAGACTGTCGTCGAGCCTTCGATCTACTTCTCGGGCTTCTGCAGTCAAGGCGACGGCGCGTGCTTTGACGGAGCAGTCAACGACTGGCCCAAATTCCTGGTCGCTTGCGGCTGCACCGACCTGGTGCCCGTGTACGAGAAGCTGGATCACACTCTGGTCCTGAGTTGGTGCCACAGCGGCCACTATTACCACTCTGGCTGCACGTCCTTCAGGTCCGACTTGTATATCGAAAATCCGTTCGATGAAGAAAACGACGTCCTCCAGCACGCCACCTGGGACGCGATCACTGAAGGCGGCAACATCTTCGACGCCCTAGAGGGCGACTTCGCCGGATACGTGCGCAGCCTCATGGACGACCTGTACACCACCCTCGAGGAAGAACACGACCACCTGACCAGCGATGAGACCGTCGCCGCGTACATCCTGGTCCACTGCGAGGAAGAACTTGTCGAAGAAGACGAGGACGAGCTTTCGCTCGAACATTGATCTTTTATCTTTCAAAGATCAGTGCTATGATTCACACCACCAAAGAGGATGAAATGCCTACTGTGACTGCAAGCCCCAAAGCCAAAACCGCCGCGAAAACCACGCCCGGCGCCATGATCG
>NZ_QAIM01000300.1:13712-28681 GCF_003061035.1 Acidovorax sp. HMWF018 | reverse complement strand
CCGATGATAGTGCGGGTTCCCGTGTGAAAGTAGGTCATCGTCAGGCTCTTACAGCCCAGAAAACCCCAGTCAGATATGACTGGGGTTTTTTGCTTTTGGGAAGGCATCGAAATGCGCCAGGGGCTGTAGGCTGGTCAACGCTTGTGGTACCGCAGTTCGCTGGGTTTGCATCGGACTTACCGGACCGCCAAGCGCAGGAAGCCCCTCATCTACACAGTCCGCACAGCTCCACATCTAACTGTCGGAATGGGCTCGCTCGCTTCAATCGATACGGCATGAGCTGATCGGTAGAACCTCGCGAGAAGCGAAGTGCACCCATTCCGCGCGCCCCTATATCCACCGCCTCCCTCAGCGGCGCTACATCTTCTGCGTCAGATAGGCAGCCGTCGGCCTTGTTCGAACACCAGCAGTTCACCTTTGCCGAACGCCGTCCACGTTTCGTTGGTCGTGAGGGGGCTGGTCACGATCACTGCCACCTGATCGTTCACGCCAGTCTCCTTTGAAAAATCCAGCTGGAGGTCTTCGTCACTCAGCTGCGCAGCGCCGAAGGGATGACGGCGCTCTATGTAGTGCAGATGGGTAGAGGCGTGTGCCCACAACGCCTGTCCATTGGAAAGCAGGAAATTGAATGTGCCGTGGGGCGCTATGCGCGCAGCGAGTTCCTTGAGCGTTAGCGTCAGCTCTGGAACAGAAGGCACGCTGGCGTGCGATTTGGCCAACTCCTGCATGATCCAGCAAAACGCGTGCTCGCTGTCGGTATCGCCCACGGGGCGGAAATGCGAATGCAGGCGAGGGCGGAAGTCTTTCAAATCTCCGTTGTGGGCAAAGACCCAGTAGCGGCCCCACAGCTCACGCACGAACGGATGGCAGTTCTGCAGGCTCACCATGCCTTGGGTGGCCTTGCGGATGTGGGCGATAACGTTCCGGCTCTTAATGGGGTAACGGCGAATGAGTTCGGCCACCGGTGAGTCCACGGCCGCCAGATGGTCCACGAAGTGCCGAAGCCCCTTGTCCTCAAAAAACGCGATGCCCCAGCCGTCGGTATGGTGGTCGGTCTTCCCGCCGCGTTGCGCAAAGCCCGTAAAGCTGAAGGTCACATCGGTGGGCACATTGCAATTCATGCCGAGGAGTTGGCACATGGCGAAGGTTCCGTTTCTTTGATTTCTTGAAAGGCTTGGGTGCTCAATGCGCGCATCCGCCTTCAAGCATCAGGACAAGGTATGCCTGCTGTCAATCTGGCCGCGCCTCGCGCAGCTGCCAGGCGGCCACCAGCGCCAGCCCGCACAGAAAAGTCAGCATCAAAAAGGTTTCACCGAATGCTGCGATGCGCGCCGGGTTGCTTGCTCCGGCCGTCAACGAGGCACCATGTGCGCCGAGTCGCCATTCGAGCACGATGCCGCACAGGCTGACCCCGGCTGCGCCGCCCAGCATGCGCAAGAAGCCAATGGCGCTGGAGCCCTGAGAAATGAGCGACTTGTCCAGCGGACGCATGGAGCCCAGATTCAGCGAGGGCAGAATGAAGCCGAGTCCGATGCGCCCCAGGATCGCAAAAGCGACCAGCATCCACAGCGACGAGCCAAGGCCCACAAATACCATCAGCCCGAACGACAGGGCCAGCAAACCGAGGCCGGTGCTGACCAATAAATGGGTGGGCTGCCGGTCCGCCAATCGGCCCACCATGGCGATGGTGGCGGCCAGAACGAACCCTGCCGGCAGCATGAGGGTGCCCACGTGCGATGCCGACAGCTCCAGCCCCAGTTGCATGAACACCGGCAACAGATAGGTAGAGCCGAACAAGGCGGTGCCGTAGATGAATGCCACCACACTGCCCATGGCGAACTGCCGGTACCGGAAGAGGCGCAGGTCCATGAGCGGCTTGCGCCCGGTGCGCAGCAGCCTGCGCTGCCAGGCAATGAAACAGGCGACGGCCACCACAGCACCCATCAGCAAGCCCACCGCCTCGACGTGAGAGCCGCCATGCAGCGACACCAGGCCGTTCAGCAGGCACAGCGTTCCCACCGTCCCCAGCAGAAGGCCTCGCCAGTCCAGCGCCTGGCCTTGCCGATTGGCCTCAACCCCTCCAGGGGCGGTGACCGGTACAAACTTGTACGCCAGCCAGATGGAGGCCAGGCAGAGTGGCACCACCATGAAAAAAATGGAGCGCCAGCCAAACCAATCCACCAGCAAACCGCCCATGCTCGGACCGATGGCCGGCGCCAGCACGACGCCCATGCCAAAGATGCCGCTGGCGCGCCCCTGCTCATGGGGCTGGAAGGCATACAGGATGATGACAGCCGGGATGGGTTGCACGACACCGGCCGCCAGCCCCTCGGCGACGCGTGCTGCCAGCACCAGGCCAAAGTCGCGCGCCAGGCCGCCCCCCACACCGCCAACGAGCAGCAGCAACATCGCGCCCACATAAGTCGCGCGGTAACCGTACCGCGACAACAGCCAGGGGGTGGTGAGCATGGACACGGTGGTGGCCACCATGAACCCGGAGGTGACCCACTGGGCGCGCTCCTGGCCCAGTGCAAAGTAGTGGCTCATGTCCGGTATCGCCACGTTGACGATGGTGGAGGACATGATGGAGGCCATGGTGCCGACCATCACGGACAGCAACAACAGCCACCGGTAGCGCTCGCCATAACGCTCGCGCAATACGGCCAGAGACCCCGAAGCGGTGCTCATGAAGCGATCCAGCAGTGAGGCGATGCCACGGGGTCAGTGACGGAGGGAGGCTGCACCACTCAGGATGTGCGCTCCAGCCAGAGCTTGCCGCCCGTGGCCCAGTTTTCGCGCTTTACGTCCGTAATCAGGATGTCCACCGACTCGGGCGAGCCGCCCAGGATCTTGACGGATACCCGGGTGATCTCTTCCACCAGCTTCTTCTTTTGCTCGACCGTGCGGCCTTCCATCATTTCGATGTGGTACGTGGGCATGTCTTGTTCCTTCGCGCGCTGTGAAGACAGCGAAAAGCCCAAATCATATCGGCGAAGGCGGGTGGCCTGCGGCGGAGGGGGGCTGTGCGTCTGGCGCTGGCGCGCCGCAAGCCGCGCAGATACAGACCTTGCCGCGTGCCTCCTGCGGCAAAGCGGCCAAGGCCGCAGGGTCGATGGTCTGCGTCATGCACCAGCAGCTTTCTGCTGGGAGACCCGCCGCGATAGCGCACTGATTGGGCTGCCCGCACAGCGGGCAGGCAGACGGAACGGGGTGGGTAGGTGGTGCTGCAGGCATAGGAGTGAACGCGTGGGCGTCGGTGCCAGTGTACGGCGCAGCTTGTCCCAAACGCGGTCGCCGCCTCTCACACAACTGAACAAGGTGAGCCGGAGTAATGCCTGAAAGAAAAATAGCTGCTAGTACACATGTTGATTGCGCTAGCAGCTATCAAAAGTAGAGCGGGCAGCGCCATGAATACGGCCCTGCCTGCAGTCGGGAATCAGGCCGCTTGTGCTGCCTTCAGCTTCAGGCGCCAGGCGTGTAGCAGTGGCTCGGTGTAGCCGCTGGGCTGTTCCATGCCCTTGAAGACCAGGTCACACGCTGCCTTGTAGGCCATGCTGGTGGCAAAGTGTCCGGCCATGGGCTGATACAGCGGGTCACCCGCGTTTTGCTGGTCCACCACGGCGGCCATGCGCTCGAAGGTCTCGCGCACCTGCGCTTCTGTCACCACGCCATGGTGCAGCCAGTTGGCCATGTGCTGGCTGCTGATGCGCAGCGTGGCGCGGTCTTCCATCAGGCCCACGTTGTGGATGTCGGGCACCTTGGAGCAGCCCACGCCCTGATCCACCCAGCGAACCACGTAGCCCAGGATGCCCTGTGCGTTGTTGTCCAGCTCCTGCTGCTTTTCAGCGTCTGTCCAGTTCGGGTTGGCGGTGACGGGGATGGTCAGCAGGCCGGTCAGCAGGTTGTCGCGCTCGGCGTTCACGTCGGTCTTTTCCAGCTCGATCTGAATGTCGCTCACCTTCACCTGGTGGTAATGCAGCGCGTGCAGCGTGGCGCCCGTGGGGCTGGGCACCCAGGCGGTGTTGGCACCGGCCTTGGGGTGGGCGATCTTCTGCTTGAGCATCTCGGCCATCAGGTCGGGCATGGCCCACATGCCCTTGCCGATCTGCGCCTTGCCGCGCAGGCCACATGACAGGCCCACGAGCACGTTGTTCTTCTCGTACGACTGGATCCAGGCGCTGGTCTTCATGTCGCCCTTGCGCACCATGGGGCCGGCGTGCATGGCGGTGTGCATCTCGTCGCCGGTGCGGTCCAGGAAGCCGGTGTTGATGAACGCCACGCGACTCGATGCAGCGGCAATGCAGGCCTTGAGGTTGACCGACGTGCGGCGCTCTTCGTCCATGATGCCCAGCTTGACGGTGCTGTCGGGCAGGCCCAGCAGCTTCTCGACGCGGCCGAAGAGTTCAGCGGCAAAGCCGACTTCGGCGGGGCCGTGCATCTTGGGCTTGACGATGTAGACGCTGCCCTTGCGGGAGTTGCGAATACCGTTCGTGCCATGGCCTTGCAGATCGTGCAGTGCAATGGCGGTAGTCACGACCGCGTCCATGATGCCTTCGGGAATCTCGCGCACCTGGCCTTGTGCGTCCTTCCACAGGATGGCCGGGTTGGTCATCAGGTGGCCCACATTGCGCAGGAACATCAGCGAGCGGCCATGCAGGCGTACTTCGCCGCCTTGGGGGGCCGTGTAAACACGGTCAGGGTTCAGCCCGCGCGTGAAGGTCTTGCCGCCCTTGGCGACCTGCTCGGTCAGCGTGGCCTGGATGATGCCCAGCCAGTTGCTGTAGCCCAGCACCTTGTCTTCGGCGTCCACGGCGGCCACAGAGTCTTCCAGGTCCAGGATGGTGGACAGGGCCGCTTCCAGCACCAGGTCGCTCACGCCCGCGGCATCGGACTGGCCGATGGGCGTGCTGCGGTCGATCTGGATATCGAGGTGCAGGCCGTTGTGCTGCAGCAGCACCGACGACGGCGCAGCGGCATTGCCCTGGTAGCCCTTGAACTGCGACGCGTCCTTCAGGCCTGTGGTGCTGCCGTTGGCGAGTGACACCACCAGCTGGCCGCCTTCCACTTTGTAGCCCGTCGAATTCTTGTGCGAGCCCGAGGCCAAAGGCGCGGTGTCGTCCAGCACCTGGCGCGCAAAGGCGATCACCTTGGCGCCGCGCACGGGGTTGTAGCCCTTGCCTTTTTCGGCGCCGCCTTCTTCGCTGATGGCGTCCGTGCCATACAACGCGTCATACAGGCTGCCCCAGCGCGCGTTGGCGGCGTTGAGTGCATAACGTGCGTTCAGGATGGGCACCACCAGTTGCGGGCCGGCCTGCGTGGCCAGCTCGTCGTCCACGTTGGTGGTGGTGGCCTTCACGTCGGCAGGCTGGGGCACCAGGTAGCCGATCTTTTCGAGAAAGCCGCGGTAGGCCACCATGTTCTGGATGGGGCCGGGGTTGGCCTTGTGCCAGGTGTCCAGCTCGGTCTGCAGGCGGTCGCGCTCGGCCAGCAGGGCGATGTTGCGCGGGGCCAGGTCGGACACGATGGCGTCAAAACCTTTCCAGAAGGCGGTGGCGTCCACCCCCGTGCCGGGCAGCACCTTATCTTCGACAAAGCGGTACAGGGAAGTGGCCACTTGCAGGCCGTGGACTTGGGTGCGTTCGGTCATGGGGTGCCTCAAGAAGAGTGGTGAAAACGGAGATCAATGAAAAACGGTGCCCGCAACAGCAGGCCATGGAGAGACTGTATTGCAAATGTTTGCCCACATAAATACGCTGAAAATCTCTAAACCAGTGACTTTTACGCAAAACTGGTGACAGTCCGTAGTCACCCTGAATGGTGCTTTCGCCCGTTACCCACTACGCTGCGCGCACAACAAACCCACCGGGAGACAAACCCATGCAGGCACCCCTGGACGCCAGCGCGCTCAACGCGGCCCACAAGAACAAGATCGTGAGCGCCGCCGATGCCGTGCAGCTCATCCACGATGGCGACACCGTGGCCACGGGCGGCTTTGTGGGCATCGGCTTTGCCGAGAGCATTGCCGTGGCGCTGGCCCAGCGCTGGGAAACGACCCAAACCCCACGCGACCTCACGCTGGTCTACGCCGCAGGGCAGGGCGACGGCAAGCAGCGGGGCCTCAACCACCTGGGCCACGCCGGCCTGCTCAAGCGCGTGATCGGCGGGCACTGGAGCCTGGTGCCGCGCATCCAGAAGCTGGCGGTGGACAACCAGATCGAGGCCTGGAACCTGCCCCAGGGCGTGATCACGCACCTGTTCCGCGACATCGCTGCGGGCAAGCCCGGCACGCTCACGCGCGTGGGCCTGGACACCTTTGTGGACCCGCGCCACGGCGGCGGCAAGCTCAACGCGCGCACCACCGAAGACCTGGTGCGCATCCTGCCCATCGACGGGCAGGACTACCTGTTCTACAAGGCCTTTCCGATCCACGTGGGCATCATCCGCGCGACCACGGCCGACGCCGACGGCAACCTCACCATGGAGCGCGAGGCGCTCACGCTCGAAGCGCTGGCGATTGCCATGGCCGCGCGCAACTCGGGCGGCGTGGTCATCGCGCAGGTTGAGCGCATCGCCGAGCGCGGCACGCTCAACCCCCGGCAGGTGAAGGTGCCCGGCGTGCTGGTGGACGCCGTGGTGCTGGCCACCGAGCCCGCGCACCACCACCAGACCTTTGCCGAGCCCTACAGTGCCGCGTTTGCGGGCGAGTTGCGCGTGCCCATGGACACGCTGGAGGCCATGCCGCTCACCGAGCGCAAGATCATCGCCCGCCGCGCGGCACTGGAGCTGCGCCCGCACCAGGTGGTGAATCTGGGCATCGGCATGCCCGAGGGCGTGGCCAACGTGGCGGCTGAGGAGCGCATCATCGATCTCGTCACGCTCACGGCCGAGCCCGGCGTGATCGGCGGCATCCCCGCCGGCGGCCTGAACTTCGGCGCGGCCGTGAACCCGCAGGCCATCATCGACCAGCCCAACCAGTTCGACTTCTACGACGGCGGGGGCCTGGACATCGCGATCCTGGGCCTGGCGCAGGCCGACCAGCACGGTAACCTCAACGTGAGCAAGTTTGGCCCGCGTCTGGCGGGTGCGGGCGGCTTCATCAACATCAGCCAGAACGCCAAGACCGTGGTGTTTGTCGGCACCTTCACGGCAGGCGCGCTGCAGGTGGAGGCCGTGGACGGCCACCTGCACATCCTGCACGAAGGCGGTGCGCGCAAGCTGGTGCGGGAGGTCGAGCACCGCACCTTCAGCGGCGCCGAAGCCCTGCGGCGCGGCCAGCGCGTGTTGTATGTGACCGAGCGCTGCGTGTTCCGCCTGGTGCCCTCGGGCGAGGTGGATGGCGGCGGTGCGCTGGAGCTGATCGAGTTGGCGCCCGGCATCGACCTGCAGCGCGATGTGCTGGCCCACATGGCATTCACGCCGCGCATCAGCCCCGGCCTGCAGACCATGGACCTGCGCCTGTTCGAGCCCAGCCCGCTGGGCCTGCGCGAGCAGTTGCTCAACCGCCCGCTGGTGCAGCGCTTTGAGCTGGACGCCGCGCGCCAGCTGCTGCACATCGACTTCTCGGGCCTGCAGATCAACACCGCCAGCACCATCGACGCCATCGAGCAGGAAGTGCGCCGCCTGCTCGCTCCGCTCGCCGCACAGGGCGAGCGCGTGGGCGTGATCGTGAACTACGACCACTTCACCATCGCCCCCGACATGGCCGACGCCTACACCGCCATGGTGCAGGGCCTCACGCGCGACCTCTACACCGAGGTCAAGCGCTATGGCACCGTGGGGTTCCTCAAGTCGCGCCTGGTGTGAAGTGGGGGTGATGCTGGATCACTATCATTTATGTAGCTGCCCAGGCATGTTGCACTAGCGCATGCGGCCTGTTTGTCTCTAAAACCGATCACAGGCCGTGCCCAAGTCCGTCACCAGGCCCTTCGCCGCTTTATCCCCATAATCAGCGCCCATGGACAAACTCAAGGCCTTCGAATCGTTTGTGTCGGTGGCAACACGCGGCAGCCTCACCGCTGCGGCCAAGGCCGAGGGCGTGGCGCCGGCCATCATGGGGCGGCGGCTCGATGCGCTGGAAGAACACCTGGGCGTGAAGCTGCTGGTGCGCACCACGCGCCGCATCAGCCTCACGCACGAGGGCAGTGCTTTTCTGGAAGACTGCCAGCGCCTGTTGTCCGACGTGGCCAACGCCGAGGCCAGCGTGTCCGAAGGGGGCGTCAAGGCCACGGGCCATTTGCGCATCACCGCGCCGGCCGGCTTTGGCCGCCGCCATGTGGCGCCGCTGGTGCCACGTTTTCGCACCGCCCACCCGGACGTGACCATCTCGCTCAACCTCAGCGACCGCGTGGTGGACCTGGCGGGCGAGGGCTATGACTGCGCCGTGCGCGTGGGCGACCTGCCTGACTCGTCGCTGGTGAGCGTGCGCATTGCCGACAACCGCCGCCTGTGCGTGGCCACACCCGCCTACCTGCAGCGTCACGGCACCCCGCGCCACCCCAGCGAGCTGGTGCAGCACGACTGCCTCACGCTGTCGAGCGAGGCATCGCAAACACGGGGCTGGGCGTTCCGCATGCCGGTCGGAGGCGGTGGCACCGAGGTCATCCACCTCAAGCCTGGCGGCCCTCTCGATTGCTCGGACGGGCAGGTGCTGCACGACTGGTGCCTGGCGGGCTACGGCATTGCCTGGCGCAGCACCTGGGAGGTGGAGGCCGAGATCGCCGCCGGGCGCCTGGTGGAGGTGCTGCACGATTTTGCGGCGCCGCCCAACGGCATCTATGTGGTGTTTCCGCAGCGCAAGCACATGCCGCTGCGGGTGCGGCTGTGGATCGAACACCTCAAGCACCAGTACGCACAGCCCGCGTTCTGGAAAGGCCCGCAGGCCGGCGGCTGATCGCCCCCGTGGCAGACTGCACAACACTCCATGTCCACCGCGCCCACACTCCTCGTTGCTGACGACCACCCGCTGTTCCGTGCGGCTGTGCTGCACGTGCTGCGAGAGCGGCTGCCGCAGTTCCGCACGCTGGAGGCGGCCAGCGCCGCCACGCTGGGCCAGGCGCTGCAGGACCACCCCGAGGTCGAGCTGGTGCTGCTGGACCTGAGCATGCCCGGTACGCGCGGCTTCTCGGCCCTGTTGCATGTGCGCGGCGAATACCCCGAGCTGCCCGTGGTCATCATCTCGTCCAACGACCACCCCCGCGTCATCCGCCGCGCCCAGCAGTTTGGTGCTGCGGGCTTCATCCCCAAGTCCGCGCCCGCCGACGCCATGGGCGACGCCATCCAGGCCGTGCTGGACGGCGGCAGCTGGTTCCCGCCCATGGCGGCCGAGCGCTCCGAGGCCGACGCCGAACTGGCCGCGCGCCTGGCGCAGCTCACGCCCCAGCAGTTCCGCGTGCTGCTGTGTTTGGCCGATGGCCTGCTGAACAAGCAGATTGCGAGCGCGCTGGGCCTGGCCGAGAACACGGTGAAGGTGCATGTCACCGCCATCCTGAAAAAGCTCGCGTGCTACAGCCGCACGCAGGCGGCGGTGCTGGTCAAAAGCCTGGAGGCGGAGGGAGTGGAGCCGGATTGAAGGGGCGGTTTTGAGAAAAATAGGCGCTTGCGCTTGTTAGATATGCGCAAGTAGCTATGAAAAGAGGAGTGAGGGAATGGATTACCCAGCGCTGCAAGCCCGGCTGCGCAGTTTTGCTGCAGCTCGGGACTGGCAGTCTCGCCACACACCTAAGAACCTGGCCATGGCGCTGACGGTGGAGTCGGTGGGGCTGCTGGAGATGTTCCAGTGGACAACGTTGAGCGAATCGCGCGGCGTGGGGCGCGACCCTGCCCACAAAGAGCGCGTGGCCCATGGGATTGCCGACGTGCTGCTGTGTCTGCTGCAAATGGCAGACCAGGCGGGGGTAGACCTTCCAGAGGCCGTGGAGCAAACGTTGCGTGCGAAGGCGCTTGAACACCCACCCAAGCACCCGGAGCTGGAACCTCGGATGCCCAACGCCGCCGTGGCTGTCATGCCGGCACCTACAGCCCCTAGGGTGCACCTGCTCGTTGATTGGGAAAACGTGCAGCCTAAGGGCGATGAACTCAAAGCATTAGTGCCAGAGGGCACAGATGTGTGGCTGTTCCATGGCCCGCATCAGGCGGTGGACGCTTCGGGGCATCAGCAGGTTTATGGAGCAGAGCAGGTGACGCAGATCCCGAGAACGGGCTCGGGCAGGAACGCGCTGGATTTCCAGCTGGCTTACTACGTCGGGTATATCTCAGCCCGTCAGCCGGAGGGCACGTTTGTGGTCGTCTCAAACGACCAGGGGTATGAACCCATGTTGGAGCATGCGAGGGAACTGGGGTTTCATGCGCAGCGGTGTGGGTTCCGCAGAATGCCGACACCGCCCGCCGCACCCCCAGCGCTGAAGTCCGCGCCCTTGCTGCAGCCAAAGCCCCCGTCGGCGGCGAGCCCTGCGGTGGAGGTGACGGTCAGGACCACCTCAAAAGCAGCAGCACAGCCTTCGCTTGCAAAAGTTGCCCCAACCCGCACCCAGGCCACGCGGGCAGACATGCAGCAACTGCTGGCCCAGCTGGATGGGCTGGCGTCACCCCAGCGCCCCGCGCAGAAGGATGCGCTGTTGGTGCTGCTCCAAAGTTGGTTGGGCGAGCCCAGCGCACGGTCGCCGCGCACATCCCACGCATTGGCACAGTTGCAAGCGCGAAAGCGGGTGGTGGTCAAGGGCGATGCTGTGTCCTATCCGCCCGTGGTGGCGGCCCAGCCCGTGGCGAAAAATTCCGCCGCTAAGACGGCTCCTTCAAAGACAGGGACTGCAAAGAAAGCCTCCGCTTCCAAAGCGCCTGCACAACTGCCGGTGCCGAAGAAATCCGCCGTCTCAGCCCCATCCAAGCCATCCGTCCCCGCCGTTGGCAAGACCGCAGCAAAGACTGCGCAACCCCCCACCGCAGCCCAGGTGGCGCGGGCAGTGCTGGCCAGTCTTCAGAAGATGACCGCGAACAAGCCTCGGCAACGAACTGGTTTGCTCAAGCACATTCAGACCCAGGCCGCGCGGTCAGAAGACCCGGCGGCCATGGCGCAGCGTGTGCTGAGCCTGCTGGAGGCGCGCAAGGACGTGGTCACTGCATCGGATGGCAAAGGAATTACCTACTTGACAGTGAAATAGGTGCTTGGCGCTTGCCCATCAAGCGCCTCAAGCTATCAAAAATGCAGCTTTAAGGCGTGCCTTGCTGCAACCTCAGCAGCGTCTGGCTCACCAGCGCCCGCAGTGCAGGCGCGCGCACCGGCTTGGCCAGAAAGCCCCAGCCGCGTTCGGCGGCCTGGCGGCGCAGGGTGGCATCGCGCTCGGCGGTGACCAGGATCACGGCGGGTGTCTGGCCCCAGCGCTGGCACAGCTGCGCGAACACTTCGGGGCCGTGGAGGCCGGCGCCCAGGTGCACGTCCAGCAGCACCAGCTGCGGCGCCTGGCCGGGCTGGGCGGCGGCCAGGGCCTCGGGCGCGCCAGCGGCCAGTGGCACCGTGCAGCCCCAGCGCTGCAGCAGAGCCTGCGTGGCGGCGCAGGTAGGGCCGTCGTCATCAATCACCCAGGCGCTGCTGCCTTGCAGGGGGGCGTCGTCGGCGGGTTGCTGCGTGGTGGCGGGGGGCGCAGCCTGCTGCGCGGCGGCGGGGTTGCCCAGCGGCACACACACCCAGAACACGCTGCCGCGCCCCAGTTGCGAGCGCAGGCCGATCTCGTGCCCCAGCAAGCGGCCCAGGCGTTCGACGATGGCCAGGCCCAGGCCTGCGCCCCGGTCGTCAGCGCGGCCTTCGTCCAGGCGGCGGAATTCTTCAAAGATCTCGCGCTGCAATGCCTCGGGGATGCCAGGGCCCTGGTCGTGCACCTCGATGCGCAGGTGGTCGCCCACCCTGCGGCAGCCCACCACGATGCGCCCGCGCCGGCTGTAGCGGATGGCGTTGGAGACAAAGTTCTGCAGGATGCGGCGCAGCAGGTTGTCGTCGGTGCGGACCACGGCGCGCGTGGGCACGCAGCGCAGTTGCAGGCCCTGGCTTTCAGCCAGCACGCCAAAGTTGTGGCCCAGCACCTGTAGCAGGGGCCCCAGGGCCACGTCGTGGATGTGCACATCGAACTGGCCCGACTCCATGCGCGAGATGTCGAGCAGGCTGTTGAGGATGGCGTCCTGCGCGGCCAGGGCGCCGTCGATGCTGTCCACGGCGTGCCGTTCGGCGTCGCCTGGCAGATGGCTGCGCAGCAGCGAGGTGAACATGCGTGCGGCGTTCAGGGGCTGCAGCAGGTCGTGCACGGCGGCGGCCACAAAGCGGGTTTTGGAGCGGTTGGCCTGCTCGGCCTCGCGCCGCGCGGCGTCCAGGTCGCGGGTGCGGTCGGCCACGCGCTGCTCCAGTGCGTCGGCCAGCGATCGCAGCTCGCGTGCGGCGTTCTTGTAGCTGGTGATGTCGGCGTAGCTGGTCACAAAACCGCCCTCGGGCAACGGGTTGCCCCGGATCTCCAGCACCGTGCCGTCGTCCTTGGCGCTTTCGTGCAGGTGGGGGGTGCCGCTGCGCAGGTGGGCCAGGCGGCGTTCGATGGCTTCTTCTACCGGGCCCGGGCCCAGCAGGCCCCGGCGCGCGTTGTGGCGCATCAGGTCTTCAATGGGGCGGCCCACCTGCATCAGGTCGGCGGGGTAGCGGAACAGCTGCACATAGCGCGAGTTCCACGCCACCAGCTTCAGGTCGGCGTCGATGATGACCACCCCCTGGGGCAGATGTTCCAGACTGCGGGAGAGGCCCATGTCGGCCTGCTGCGCCGCCTGCACGATGCCGTCCTGCGCGGTGCGCAACTCCTGCGCATGCTGTTGCAGCACGGTCTCCAGCTCCTGGCGGCTGCGTTGGCGCAGGCGGGCCAGGCGCTGGCGCTGCCGCACAAACAGCACCAGCAGCGACAGGGCCAGCCAGCCGCCGCCCCCGGCTGCGGCCGCCCAGCGGCTGTCGGCAATGCTGCTGTGGGTGGTGTGCACCAGGTGCAGTTGCCAGGGCGTGCCGGGCAGGGGCTGGGTCAGCCACAGCATGCGGCCGGGCGGGGCGGGCATGTCGGCGGACGGCTGCACGCGCACCAGCCGCCCGCCGTTGTCCAGGCGGTCGTCCACGCGGACGTCGAGCGGGCGCAGCGGCTGGTCGGAGTATTGCCGGGTGGCGTTCAGCTCACGGCGCTCTTCATCGTCCAGCGGCTCCAGTAGGCGGTAGCGCCAGGCGTCCTGGCTGGCGAGAAAGACCACGCCATGCGCGTCCGACGCGAGCACGATGTCGGGTGTCTGCAGCCATTCGCGCTCCAGCTCCTGCAGCGCAATCTTGATGGCCACCAGCCCCAGGATATGGCCGCTGTCGTCGCGGATGGCCTGCGACAGGAAGTAGCCCGGCTCGCCCGTGGTCACGCCAATGCCGTAGAAGCTGCCGCGCCCCTGGGCCAGCGCCTGCTGCACATAGGGGCGAAAGCTGTAGTCCACGCCCACGTTGCTGGTGGCCGTGCGCCAGTTGCTGGCGGCCACGGCCAGGCCGTCGCGGTCGAGCAGGGTGAGGGTGGAGGACTGGCTGGCGCCGTTGGCCTGCTCCAGCTTGCGGTTGAGCTGCGCTACCTCGTCGGTGCTCAGGGTGCGGCGCAGGGCGTCCTGCAACTGCGCGTCCAGGGCCAGCACCTCGGGCAGGGTGCGGTAGCGGTCGATGCGCTGGGCCAGCGTTTGCCCGTACAGGGCCAGCTGGCGCTGCACGCTCTCGCTTTCGTCCAGCAAGGACCGGTGCCAGGCCCACTGGCCGGCCGCGAACATGCTGGCCACCGTGCCTGCTAGCAGGATGAGCAGCGTCCAGAACTGGCGAAGGCGGGGCGTGGGCATGGGAATCCAGCGGGGTGGTTGTGCGGCACCAAGGCCAATTGGGTGCGGGTGGGAGTGCGCTGCACCAGGCTGGGGACTAAGTAGTTACCCTGATTTGGTGCGCGCGTTCTCCTATGAAGCCGCTCTCGACTAATACCAATAGGTTATCGGCTGAAACAAAGTGCAGCGGTACAAACGGCACCCTTGACGCGCGCCGGAGGCACCCCGGTGGTGCAGACCCGTGACCCCAGGAGACCCGTTCCATGCACAACCATTCCGCTCCCGCAGCCTCGACCTTGAAGCTGCCTTTCTATCGGCAACTGTACTTCCAGGTGGTGTTCGCCATCGTCCTGGGCGTTCTGCTGGGCCATTTCGAGCCGTCGTACGGCGAGGCGCTCAAGCCGCTGGGTGACGCGTTCATCAAGCTGGTCAAGATGATCATCGCCCCGGTGATCTTCCTGACCATCGTGACCGGCATCGCTGGCATGTCGCAGCTCTCCACCGTGGGCCGCGTGTTCGGCAAGGCCATGGCGTACTTCCTGTTCTTCTCCACGCTGGCCCTGGTGGTGGGCCTGGTGGTGGCCAACGTGGTGCAACCCGGCGCGGGCATGAACATCAATGTGGCCGACCTGGACCAGACGGCTGTGAAGGGCTATGTAGCCAAGTCGCACGAGATGACGCTCACGGGCTTTGCGATGGACATCATCCCCAAGACGCTGGTGAGCCCGTTCGTGGGCGACAACATCCTGCAGGTGCTGCTGGTGGCCGTGCTGTTTGGCATTGGCTTGGCCATGGTGGGTGAGGCGGGCCGTCCGGTGCTGAACTTTCTGGACGCGCTGACGACGCCTGTGTTCAAGGTGGTGGGCATCGTGATGAAGGCCGCGCCCCTGGGTGCGTTTGGTGCCATGGCGTTCACCATTGGCAAGTTTGGCCTGGGCTCACTGGTCAATCTGGCCTGGCTGGTGGGTTCGTTCTACATCACCTCGCTGCTGTTTGTGGTGGTGATCCTGGGCTTTGTGGCGCGCCTGTGTGGCTTCTCAGTGTTCAAGCTGATCCGCTACCTCAAGGCTGAGCTGATGCTGGTGCTGGGCACGTCTTCGTCTGAATCGGCCCTGCCG